>NZ_DJTF01000131.1:0-20501 GCF_002438125.1 Pseudomonas sp. UBA6315 | reverse complement strand
AGCATGCGGTCGGCTTCGTCCAATACCAGGATTTCCACGTGGGCCAGGTCGACCTTGCCTTGGCCGGCCAGGTCGAGCAGGCGACCCGGGCACGCCACGAGCACGTCCACGCCCTTGGCAATGGCCTGGATCTGCGGGTTCATGCCGACGCCGCCGAAGATGCAGGCGCTGACCAGTGGCAGGTCGCGGGCGTACACCTTGAAGCTGTCGTGCACCTGGGCTGCCAGCTCGCGGGTCGGGGTCAGGACCAGGACACGCGGTTGGCGCGGGCCATGGCGCTGGGATTTGTCGGGGTGACCGGCCGGGAACAGGCGCTCGAGGATCGGCAGGGCGAAACCGCCGGTTTTACCAGTACCAGTCTGTGCGGCAACCATCAGGTCGCGGCCTTGCAACACGGCGGGAATGGCTCGCTGTTGCACCGGAGTCGGCTGGGTGTAGCCCGCAGCTTCGATAGCGCGGACAAGAGCCTCGGAGAGACCGAGGGAAGCAAAGGACATGGGCAATCCTGTTCTCGTTGGGGCTGGGCCCGTTGGGATGTTCTGCCTGGCGCGACGGGCATCGGAGGGATGCGATCGCGTCCGGTCCAGCTGGGCTTTCACTGCACATCCGGGAAGCGGGGGGTGGACACCAAGGGGCGTCAATGCCGATCGGGATGCTTGTTTCGAGGCCGAGCGTCCGGGCGTGAGCCGGGCGGGAAGGCCCGAGTATAACAGAGCTATTGCAGCGTGCTGCTTTCCTGCTGCTCAACGGCGTGAGGAAGATGGCGGGTGTCGCCAATATAGCGTTCGATTATCGCGACGAAGGCGGGTTCCTGCTTGAACCGGCGCAGCTCATCGGCAAAGGCCTGGGCCAGCTGTTCGCGCCCGGGTTTGCGCGCCAGGCCCAGGTACTGGGGCTGGCGGCTGACCACCAGCGGCAGCTCTTCGACCTGTTGCTCAAGGCCCAATTGCCGGCGCAGGTAGCGCCCGACCAGGCGGTCGGTAATCAGCAGGTCGATGCGGCCCAGCACGAGTTTGCCGAAATTGGCCTCGTGGCTGGGCGCCGATTCACGCTTGAAGCCCGTTGCCTCGAGAAATTCCGGGCCGTAGGCGTAGCCTGGCGAGGTGCCGACGGTCAGGCCGTCGAGGTCGCCGAGTTGATGGATGGCATGACGGCGGCGGCTGGCCTGATACAGGACGAATTCGGCATCGGACATGGGTTCCATCGGGTAGACCATGTAGGCCTTGCGCGCATCGACCTTGAAGATGTCCATCACGCCGTCGGCCAGGCCTTGCTCGATCATCGCCAGGCAGCGCTTCCAGGGCATGAATTCCCACTCCACCTCGACCCCCAGGCGCTTGAACACTTCGCGCGAGACTTCATAGTCGATGCCCTTGGGTTGGCCGCCATCCTGGTAGATGTACGGCGCCCAGTCGTCGCTGACCAGGCGCAGGCGCTCGCCAAGCGCTATCGGGCTCAGGCAGGCGAGCAGGAGGATGCAGAGCAGGCGGGTGATCGCAGACATGGCGCGAGATTACGCGCTCGGGCGGGGCAAGGCCAGTGACCGGCTTAGTGCGCAGAGGCTTTGAGCAGGTGCGCCTCGATGTCCTTGCGCCGCTCGCCCAGCGACAAGCGCAGGCCCGGGTGGCGCAGGCACTGGCGCAACTGCTCGGGGGCGGTGTGGCCGAAGCGCTGGTTGAGGTTCTCCAGCGCCTTGTCCCACCAGGCCGGGGCGCAGGCGCGGTCGAACTCGTTGGGGTAGGGGTAGCAGCCATACAGCAGCTCGCGGGCAAACTGCCGTTCGCGGCTTGGCAGGGTCAGGCTCAGGGCCTTGTAACCCAGGCGGTGCAGCGCCGGGGGGCGTGGCAACTGGTCGTTGACCAGCGCCACATCGGCCCGCGCCCGCGCACTCAGCAAATCGTCGCCATGCTTGTGCAGCCAGGCCTGGATCTTGGCGCGGAACTGCGCCTTGCGGCTCCAGTAGTGGTGGATGACATCGGCACACTCGGCCACCTCGAGCGTGCGATATGCCGCCACTGCCAGGCAGAATTCTTCCAGCGTGTAGGCCGTGCGGGCCAGTGGATAGAGCTCATCCATCAGGGCGATGGAGCGGTCGAGGGTGGCGGCGTCGTCAGCGCTGAGGCCGATCACCCCCGAGTTCAGGAGTGGCATCTGGCAATCGGCAAGGCCGCGCTGCTCGAGGATCGCCACCAGGTTGCGGTACAGCAGGCAGGCTTGGTTGGCGCCGTAGCGCGGGCCGATGAAGTTGCACAGCATATGGCCTGGGCGAACGCGCTGGAACAGCTTGAGGGGCGAGGTGCGAAAGAAGGTGTCGGTATCGATCAGCACGGCCAGCGGGTGCTGCTGCAGCACCTGGCGCAGCAGCACGTGCTTGCTGCGAAAGTGATAGCCGTGGGGGGCGTTCCAGGCTGCGCGGGTGGCTTCGTCGAGCAGGTGCACGGTAACCGGCAGCTGGCCATAGGGCGCCGGGTTGTCGGTATAGACGTGGATATCCAGGGCTTCGCCGGCCTGCGTGTCGAGGTGGGCGAGGGCGCTGACGATGCTGAAACAGGCTTCCTGGTGATAGGTGGCCGGCCCGAAGGCCAGGTAGACCAGTTGCGGGCGGCTAGGCGAGAGCGGTGGCATGTGTGGCAAGACCTGCATGTTCCAGGAAGGAAATAAGGCCTTAGTCTATGACTTAAGCCTTAATCCTTACTGAATAAGATCTTGCCAAAAAGTTTCAGCGCGGCAGCTTCAGGTTGTTCCAGATGGCCAGGCTGGCATCGGCCTGGTTCAGGGTATAGAAGTGCAGGCCCGGCGCGCCGCCTTGCAGCAATTGCTCGCACATGCGGGTGATCACTTCTTCACCGAAGGCCTGGATGCTGGCGGTGTCGTCGCCATAGGCTTCCAGCTGCTTGCGGATCCAGCGCGGGATCTCGGCGCCGCAGGCGTCGGAGAAGCGTGCCAGCTTGCTGTAGTTGGTGATCGGCATGATGCCGGGCACCACCGGGATGTCCACGCCCAGCTTCTGCACGCGCTCGACGAAGTAGAAATAGCTGTCGGCGTTGAAGAAGTACTGGGTGATGGCGCTGTCGGCACCGGCCTTGACCTTGTGCACGAAGTTGGCCAGGTCGGCTTCGAAATTGCGCGCCTGCGGGTGCATTTCCGGGTAGGCGGCAACTTCCAGGTGGAAGTGGTCACCGCTTTCCTGGCGGATGAACTCGACCAGGTCGCTGGCGTAGCGCAGTTCGCCACTGGCCATGCCCATGCCCGACGGCAGGTCGCCGCGCAGGGCGACGATGCGCTTGATGCCGGCTGCCTGGTACTGGGCAAGCAGGGCGCGCAGCTCGTCCTTGCTGTCGCCGACGCACGACAGGTGCGGGGCGGCCGGGACCTTGGCTTCGCTTTCCAGCTGCAGCACGGTGTTCAGCGTGCGGTCGCGGGTCGAGCCACCGGCGCCATAGGTGCAGGAGAAGAAGTCCGGGTTGTAGGCGGCCAGCTGCTTGGCCACGGCCATCAGCTTTTCGTGACCGGCGTCGGTCTTGGTGGGGAAGAATTCGAAACTGTAGCGGCGTTCTTGTGACATCTCTGTTTCCTCAGCTGCAAGCCATGGGCCGCAAGCTGCAAGTAAAAGCCAGGGCGGTGGGGGCCGGCCTGGCTCGGGCATCGATCAAGATTCAACGACTACCAGCGCCCGGCGGCATGCCACCGGGCGCTTGCCGCTTAGTAGCGGTAGGCGTGCGGCTTGAACGGGCCTTCGACAGCCACGCCGATGTAGTCGGCCTGCTGCTTGGTCAGCTGGGTGACCACGCCGCCGAAGCCGCGGACCATTTCCAGGGCCACTTCTTCGTCGAGCTTTTTCGGCAGCACTTCAACGGTCAGACGCTCGGCTTTCTTCTCGGCCGACAGGTCGGCGTACTTCTGCTCGAACAGGAAGATCTGCGCCAGTACCTGGTTGGCGAACGAACCGTCCATGATGCGGCTTGGGTGGCCAGTGGCGTTGCCCAGGTTCACCAGGCGGCCTTCGGCCAGCAGGATCAGGTAGTCGTCGTTCTGCGGGTCGAAGTCACCAGCGCCGGTGCGGTGGATCTTGTGCACCTGTGGCTTGACCTCTTCCCACGCCCAGTTCTTGCGCATGAAGGCGGTGTCGATCTCGTTGTCGAAGTGGCCGATGTTGCAGACCACGGCACGCTTCTTCAGGGCCTTGAGCATGTTGGCATCGCAGACGTTGACGTTACCGGTGGTGGTGACGATCAGGTCGATCTTGCCCAGCAGGGCCTTGTCGATGCTGGCTTCGGTGCCGTCGTTGATGCCATCGATGAACGGCGAGACCAGCTCGAAGCCATCCATGCAGGCCTGCATGGCGCAGATCGGGTCAACTTCGGTGACCTTGACGATCATGCCTTCCTGACGCAGGGACTGGGCCGAACCCTTGCCCACGTCACCGTAGCCGATCACCAGGGCTTGCTTGCCCGACAGCAGGTGGTCGGTGCCGCGCTTGATGGCATCGTTGAGGCTGTGACGGCAGCCGTACTTGTTGTCGTTCTTGCTCTTGGTGACCGAGTCGTTGACGTTGATCGCCGGGACTTTCAGCTCGCCTTTGGCCAGCATGTCGAGCAGGCGGTGCACACCGGTGGTGGTCTCTTCGGTAACGCCATGCACGCGGTCCAGAACGGCCGGGTACTTCTTGTGCAGCAGCTCGGTCAGGTCGCCGCCGTCGTCGAGGATCATGTTGGCGTCCCATGGCTGGCCATCCTTGAGGATGGTCTGCTCCAGGCACCACTCGTATTCTTCCTCGGTTTCACCTTTCCAGGCGAAGACCGGGATACCGGCGGCAGCGATGGAGGCGGCAGCCTGGTCCTGGGTCGAGAAGATGTTGCAGGACGACCAGCGCACTTCGGCACCCAGGGCAACCAGGGTTTCGATCAGCACGGCAGTCTGGATGGTCATGTGGATGCAGCCCAGGATCTTCGCACCCTTGAGCGGCTGCTCAGCCAGGTACTTGCGACGCAGGCCCATCAGGGCAGGCATTTCCGATTCGGCGATGATGGTTTCGCGACGGCCCCAGGCGGCGAGGGAGATGTCGGCGACTTTGAAATCGGTAAAACCTGCAGGCGTGTTTACAGCGCTCATTGAGAGCCTCCATTCGTAGTGTGCGAATGGGCGCCGTTGTGCGTTGAGCGTCCGCGGCAGCGGACAACGCCCCATCCGAGCCTGACAGGCCGAGCCTGCTGCAGCGCCCCTCGGGTGGGTGGCGGGCATGGCACCGCTAATGGCTGCCATGTGAATCGGCAGGGATTATAGCCGTGGCCGTGTGACACACCAAAGGCTTTCTGTCGATTAATCGAGACGATAGTCGATGTTCAATGGAGCGGCCGGCGCCGCTCTGCCATCATTACTTCACGTTAGCCAAGCAGGTCAGGAGTACTGATGAACTTTCACACCCGCAAGTGGGTAAAACCCGAAGACCTCAACCCCAACGGCACATTGTTCGGCGGCAGCCTGCTGCGCTGGATCGACGAAGAAGCGGCGATCTACGCCATCGTCCAGCTGGGCAACCAGCGCGTGGTGACCAAGTACATGTCGGAGATCAACTTCGTCAGTGCCTCGCGCCAGGGCGACATCATCGAGCTGGGCATCACCGCCACCGAATTCGGCCGCACCTCGATCACCCTGCGCTGCGAAGTGCGCAACAAGATCACCCGCAAGAGCATTCTCACGGTAGACCGCATGGTCTTCGTCAACCTCGGCGAAGATGGCTTGCCGGCGGCCCATGGGCGCACCGAGATCAAGTACGTGCAGGACCAGTTCCCGGATTCGGCGGTCGAGTGATGGTTTTGGGGCTGCTCTGCAGCCCAATCGCCGGCAAGCCGGCTCCCACAGGTATGGCAGCGCCGCTTACTTTGTGGGAGCCGGCTTGCCGGCGATTGGGCCGCAAAGCGGCCCCAAAATGTCAGGGTTGTGCGCTGACCTTGCGCACCACCCGGCCGATGCTCAACCCCTGCACCAGAATCGACGACAGCACCACGATATAGGTGATCGACAGCAGCAGGTCGCGCTCGCTGCCTTGGGGCAACGACAGCGCCAACGCCACCGAAACCCCGCCCCGCAAGCCACCCCAGGTGAGCACTCGCACAGTGCCTTTCGGCACGCTCCGCCAGCGCCGCAGCAGCACGATGGCCGGCGCCACCGTCAGCAGGCGCGACAGCAGCACTGCCAGGGCCAGCACCCCACCGGCCGCCAGGTGCAGCCAGTTGAACGGCAGCAGCAACAGCTCCAGGCCGATCAGGGCGAACAGCAGGGCGTTGAGCATGTCGTCGATCAGCTCCCAGAAACCGTCCATGTAGCGGCGGGTCATGTCGTTCATCGCCAGGTTGCGGCCCAGGTTGCCGATGATCAGGCCGGCCACCACCATGGCGATCGGCGCCGAGACGTGCAGCTCGTAGCACATCGCCGAACCGCCGATGACCAGCGCCAGGGTCAGCATGACCTCGACCTGGTACTGCTCGACGCTCTTGATCATGCGGTAGGTGGCGTAGCCGATCACCCCACCGAACACCACGCCACCGATGGCCTCGCGGGCGAACAGCAGCGCCGTCTCGGAAAAGCTCGGCGTTTCGCCCAGCTGGATGATGCCCAGCAGCACGGTGAACACCACCACCGCAGTGCCGTCGTTGAACAGCGACTCGCCGACGATGGTGGTTTTCAGCGGCTTGGAGGCGTTGGCGGTACGCAGGGCGCCGAGCACTGCGATGGGGTCGGTCGGCGAAATCAGCGCACCGAACAGCAGGCAGTAGATCAGCGGCACCTGCCAGCCGAACAGCGCGAACACCCAGTGCGACAGGTAGCCGATCACCACCGTGGCGATCAGCACGCCGATGGTGGCCAGCAGGCCGATGGGCCAGCGGTAGCTGCGCAGGTCCGCGAGGTTGACGTGCAGTGCGCCGGCGAACAGCAGGAACGCCAGCATCCAGTGCATCAGCAGGTCGTTGAAATCGATCTGGTTCATCAGCCCTTCGACGCGTGCCTCAAGGCCCGGGAAGCCGATCAGGCTCAGGCCCTGCAGCAGCAGGGAAAACAGCAGCGCGGTGACCATCACGCCGATGGCGGGCGGCAGGCCGATGAAACGGTAATTGACGTAGGTGAGGAGGGTGGTGAGGCAGATAAACGCGGCAACTAATTCAAGCATCCCGAATCCTGTAACAATGGCTTCCAAGTCGTACCCGAATGGCATCGGGCAGTTGTTTGATGACCTGGCGATGGTTTCGGGACACAGGTTTGACCAGATTTGTTCTTTTCGTTCCATCGCGCTTTCCGGGCCGGAAGCGTTGTATCGTTGCCCGCTCTGACTGCAAGGAGCTCCCCGCGTGTTGGCAACTTCCCTGGTCCTGATCGCCGCCCTGCTGCACGCGACGTGGAACACCCTGATCAAATTCAGCGGCGAGCGCCTGTTGGTCATCGCCAGCATGGACACCGTGGCACTGGCCTTCGCGGTGTGCGCCGTGGCCTTCACAGAGTTCCCGCCGGCCGAGATCTGGCCGTGGCTGCTGGCCTCGGCACTGGCCGAGCAGCTCTATCGCTTCTTGCTGATCCAGGCCTACCGGGTCGGCGACCTGGGCCTGGTCTATCCTCTGATGCGCGGGCTGTCGCCGCTGGTGGTGCTGGGGCTGACCCTGGCGTTCGCCGGCGAGTCGCTGAGCCAGCAGCAGATCATCGGCATCCTGCTGATCCCTTGCGGCATGGCCTGCCTGTTGTGGCAGGGCGGCGGCGGGGACCGGCTGCCCTGGTCGATGCTGCCGGTGGTGGCGCTGATCGGCTTGTGTATCGGTTGCTACACCTGGTTCGACGGGCAGGCCGTGCGGCTGTGGGGCAAGCCCTGGGACTACCTGGTCTGGCTGACCTTGCTCAGCGCCTGGCCTTTCCCGCTGTTGGCCAGTGTGGCGCGGCGGGCGCCGTTCGTGCTGTTCTGGCGCACGCAATGGCGGCTGGGCCTGGCGGTGGGGTTGTGCGTGCTGCTCAGCTATGCGCTGGTGCTGTGGGCCATGCACCTGGGCTCGGTGGCCGAGGCGGCGGCACTGCGTGAACTGAGCGTGGTGCTGGTGGTGCTGCTGGGCATGCGCTACCTCAAAGAACCTTTTGGCGGGCCGAGACTCCTAGCTTGCGGGCTGGTCCTGGCAGGCATGCTGGTGATGAAGCTCTAACCCATTTTCGTACAAGGAGTCATGAGCATGACCGTTGCCCTGTGGTGCATCCTGATCGCGCTGGTGCTGCCGCCTTTCTGTGCGCTGATCGCCAAGGTCGCCAGCGGCCGTTTCGGCCTGAAGGACAATCACGACCCGCGCGCCTTCCTCGACACGCTGTCCGGGTTGCCACGCCGTGCCCATGCTGCGCAGCAGAACAGCTATGAAGCGTTTCCGGCATTCGCGGCGGCGGTGCTGGTGGCGGATGTGGTCGGCAATGCCGAGCAGGTGACCCAGGATGTGCTGGCGGTGATGTACATCACCAGCCGCTTGCTCTACATCATCTGCTACCTGGCGGACTGGGCGGCGTTGCGCTCGCTGGTGTGGTTTGCCGGGTTGGCGTTGATCGTGTCGTTCTTCGTGGTTTCGATCTGAAATCGAGGTGGCTTCATCGCCGGCAAGCCGGCTCCCACAGGGTAAACCCAGGCCTCAAGCCTGATGAACTACCTGTGGGAGCCGGCTTGCCGGCGATGTGGCCACTGCAGGTCTACAGGACCTTCGGCACGTCAGGCAGCGGCTGGCCTTTGGGCCACAGCATCCAGATCTGCCCCTGCTGCTTCATGTTCCCCGCCAGTTCCCCAGCCTGCGGCCCGGTGCCCCAGAACAGGTCCGCGCGCACTTCGCCAGTAATGGCCCCACCCGTATCCTGAGCCCCCACCGGCCGCACCACTGGCGTGCCGTCCGGGCGCGTGGTGGACAGCCACAGCAAACTGCCCAGCGGAATCACCTTGCGGTCGATGGCAACGCTGTAGCCTGCCGTCAGCGGCACGTTGAGCGAGCCGCGTGGGCCCTCGTTGCTGTCGGGGCGGGTGCTGAAGAACACGTAGCTGGGGTTGCTGGCCAGCAGTTCCGGTACCCGTTGCGGGTTGGCCTGGGCCCAGGCGTGGATGGCGCCCATGCTCACGTCTTCTTTCTTCAGCTGGCCCTGCTCGATCAGCCAGCGGCCGATCGGCCGGTAGGGGTGGCCGTTCTGGTCGGCATAACCCAGGCGCAGTTGGCGGCCGTCAGCCAGTTGCACGCGCCCCGAGCCTTGAATCTGCAGGAACTGCAGGTCCATCGGGTCGGTGAGCCAGGCCAGCACCGGTGCCTTGGCGCCATCGCGGTAGATCACCTCGGCAGTGTCGTAGGGCTTGAGCACGCGCCCTTCGATACGACCCCGCAGGCGCTTGCCCTTGAGTTCGGGGTAGATGCTCGCAAGGTCGACGACAATCATGTCATCGGGGATGCCATACACCGGCACGTGGGCCTTTTCGGTGCGCTTGAGGCTGCCTGGGTAGACCGGCTCGTAGTAACCGGTGATCAGGCCATTGGCGTTGTTTTCGGCAGAACGCAGGCCGTAGACCTGCAGTTGCTGCTGCAGGAAGGCGCGTACCTGGGCGGCATCTTCGGGAATGCCTTGCGCAGCTTCGCAGGTGGCGGCCCACACCGGGTCACGCTTGAGTTTTTCGCAGCCCGCTCGCCAGGCATCGAAGCCCGCCAGCAGGTCGCTGTCGCTGACCTTGGGCAGGTCGTTCCAGGTGGCGGGGGCGTAGGTGGCGATGGCATGCGGCTCGGGCTTGGCGCTTTCGCCGCCGTTGCAGCCCGCCAGCAGGGCCAGGGCCGGGAGTGTCCAGGCCAGGTGGCGCAGGGCAGATTTCATCGGTGGGTTCCTGTGGGGGCGAACATGAAGATTCACCCCTGTGTTTTATGTGGCTATTGGTCTTTGCCTGGCAGGCGGCGATACTGGCCGCCCATTTGCGAGGCCCAAGAGACCGTGATGTTCAAGCGATTGACCGTAGTACTGCTCGCCGCCCTTGCCCTGACCGCCTGTGACCGGGTCGACCCGAACTCGCCACTGGGCAAGCGCAAGGCCATCTTCAAGGACATGCTCAAGACCAGCGAGGACATGGGTGGCATGCTGCGCGGGCGCCTGCCGTTCGACGCCAGCAAGTTCGCCGACGGTGCGCTGAAGCTGGACGCCCTGGCCCACGAGCCCTGGCAGCACTTCCCTCAGGTGCAGGATGACGGCAACAGCAGTGCGCGGCCCGAAGTGTGGCAGCGCCAGGCGCGCTTCCATGAGCTTGCCCAGGCGCTTGAAGGCGTCACCGGCGAACTGGTCGAGGTGACGCGCAGCCAGCCGCTCGACGCTGCGCAGTTGAAAGGGCCGATGGACAAGGTCGAGGCTGCCTGCAAGGCGTGCCATACCGAATTCCGCAATCATTGATCAGCTGTGAGGGCCTCATCCCACCCCTTCACCGCAGGCCGGAACCCGGGTGGTGAACGTGTGGGAGCCGGCTTGCCGGCGATGAGGCCCTCAGGGCGATCAACGGTCGAGTTCGTCGACCGCTTCCTGCAGTTCCTTGCGCGACTCGGCCAGCTTGTCCTTGCGCTTGTTGATCTTTTCCGAATCGCCTTTCTTCTCGGCCTTCTTCAAGTCCTTCTCGCGCTGGGCGACTTCATGGCGGGCATCCAGCACCTTTTGCTCGCGCTCTTTGCGCAGGCTCGCGTCGGTGCAGTTGTCGACGCCACGCAGCGCTTGTTCCAGGCCCGCGACCTGGTTGCTGTTGCCGTGTTCGCGGGCGATCTTCAGCTGGTTCTCGATGGCGCTGCGCTTGGCGGCGCAGCCGGTCAGCCCCTCATCCGGTTGGGCAGCCTGCGCGACACCTGCGGCCAGACCGAGCGTTGCCAGCAGAACGAGGGTGGAAATACGTTTCATCAGGGCCTCCTTGACGGGGCGGGGCAGCAAAAAGTTGTGGCAAATGCTGCCTTGGTTTTGCCGATTTAGGAACCCTTGTTGGACTTTTCTAGAACAAACCAAGGCAATTCAGGCCGATATTTTTGTGAAAACTCATTGCGCCGTGCTTGTGCCGCGTTGCGAGAAGCCGTCTACATCGAATGCCCCCAGCCGCTCGGCGATGCCCTGAACGGCCGCCATGGAAAAGAAAGTGCTCAGCTGTCGCGCGCGCGTTTCACCTACCCCAGGCAGTGCCTGCCAGTCACGCGGGGAGCGCTGGGCCAGGGTTTGCCAGCTGCCTTCAAGCAACACCGCGCGCGGCGCGGGCACGCCAAGCGCACGCAGCCACTGTTCGAAGGGCCGGGCACGGCCACTGGCGAACGCATCGAGCAAGCGCCTGGCCGTGGTTTCGCTGATGCCTGGCACGCCCATGAGCTGCTCGGCATCGAGCGCGAGCCAGTCACCGATCTCGCCCACCCGGCCACTTTCCACCAGCCGCTGCCAGGTGCCGGGGCCGGTACCCGGCATGGCCAGGCCATGCTTGCCGCTTAGCCAGGTGAGCCGGGCGATGAACTGCTCCTGGCAGCCTTCGCTGGCCTGCCAGCAGCTGTGGGCATGATAGCGCCCGGGTGCGGGCGGCGTGACGCTGCGCCGCTCTACCGCGCGGTGCACCACTTGTTCGAAGCGCGGGATGGTCAGCCCGGCCAGGCTGATGGCCACCTGATCCCCTGGGCGCACGTCAGCGGCCTGCCAGCGCGCCAGCGAGCCCAGGCTGACCTGGGTGATGCGCCGATCGTCCAGCGCCACCGGCTCGAGCTTCAGCAGCGGGGTGACCTTGCCGGTGCGCCCCACGCGAAAGTGCACCTCGCGCACTTCGGCCAGCGCCTGGGCAAAGGGATGTTTCCACGCGGCGATCCAGTAGGGCGCGTTGGCTTGCCAGCGCTCGGCAGGTGGGCGGCTGTCCTGGCGCAGGATCACGCCGTCGGTGGCGAAGGGCAGGGGGGAGCGGTACCAGTGCTGGCGCCATTGGCTGGCGTGTTCGAGGTTGTCGATGGGGTGGCTGTAGGATTGGCTGTCCGGGAAGCCCAGGTCGCTCAGTTTTGCCAGGCGCTCGGTTTGGCGGGCGGGGCCTTGGGGCCAGTCCCAGACGAACAGGCCGATGCTGGCGCCCGGTTCGGCGCCCAGCTGCTTGCGTGCCAGCAAGCCGGCCACGGTGCCGCGAGCGTTGGCGCTGCCTGCCTGGGCTTGCACGTGCTGCTCCAGACGCAGGTAGAGCTCGCCCTGCAGCGTCAGGTCCAGTGCCTGGGGCAGTTGCCGGGGTAGCGCGGCGAGCTTTGGAATATGGCGGCTCCAGTCGTGCCCCTGAAGCCCGTCGCCACGGCTGAGCACTTTCACCAGGCGGCCCTGTTGGTAAATCAACGTGGCAGCAACGCCGTCGACCTTGGGCTGGATCCACACCCCCGACTTGCCGGCCAGCCAACGCGCCACGGCCGTTTCGTCGGGCAGTTTGCCGACCCCGGTATGGGCAATGGGGTGAGCGATCGGCCCGCGTGCGCTGGCCAGCGAGCCCAGTTCGCGCTCCATCGCAAAGCACTGCTCAAGCTGCAGCAGGCGTTGGCGGCTCTGGTCGTACAGCTCGTCGGCCACCTGCGCCTGGCCCTGGCGGTGGTAGTGGTCGTCCCAGCGCTGTAGGGTGTCGCGCAAGCTGGCCACTTCGGCGGCGGCCTGCGTGGCGGGCCATGCCGGGCATTGGCGTGCATGGGTAGGCAGCAAGGGCAGTATCAGCAGGGCAAACAGCAGTATCCAGGGCATGGCCAGCATCCTTGCGTGGCGAAAAGGTGCTCCTCAGCCTAGGCAAGTGCCCCTGGGCCTGCCGACTGCAGTTGTCAGCCGATATGTCACGAAAAAGCCCCTGCCGATCGCTCGGCAGGGGCTTTCGTTTACGCCTGCAGGGGCCTTACAGGCCGGCAGCGTCACGCAGCGACTGGGCGCGGTCGGTGCGCTCCCAGGTGAAGGTGGTGAAGGTGTCGTCGCCAACAGTCTTCTGCTGCGGGGTACGGCCGAAGTGGCCGTAGGCAGCGGTTTCCTGATACATCGGGTGCAGCAGGTCGAGCATGGTGGTGATGGCGTATGGGCGCAGGTCGAAGCACTCGCGCACCAGCTGGACGATCTTCGCGTCGGACACCTTGCCGGTGCCGAAGGTGTTGATCGAGATGGAGGTCGGCTGGGCCACGCCAATGGCGTAGGACACCTGGATCTCGCAACGCTCGGCCAGGCCTGCGGCAACGATGTTCTTGGCCACGTAGCGGCCGGCGTAGGCAGCGGAGCGGTCGACCTTGGATGGGTCTTTGCCGGAGAACGCGCCACCACCGTGGCGAGCCATGCCGCCGTAGCTGTCGACGATGATCTTGCGGCCGGTCAGGCCGCAGTCGCCCACCGGGCCACCGATGATGAAGTTGCCGGTCGGGTTGATGTGGTACTGGGTGTCCTTGTGCAGCAGTTCGGCAGGCAGGGTGTGCTTGACGATCAGCTCCATCACCGCTTCCTGCAGGTCTTTTTGCGACACTTCAGGGTTGTGCTGGGTCGACAGCACGACCGCGTCGATCCCCACGACCTTGCCGTTTTCATAGCGGCAGGTGACCTGCGACTTGGCATCCGGGC
The DNA here is from genome assembly GCF_002438125.1 of Pseudomonas sp. UBA6315. Taxonomy (NCBI): domain Bacteria; kingdom Pseudomonadati; phylum Pseudomonadota; class Gammaproteobacteria; order Pseudomonadales; family Pseudomonadaceae; genus Pseudomonas; species Pseudomonas sp. UBA6315. The sequence continues at coordinate 6,908 of NZ_DJTF01000131.1, read as the reverse complement.
GCAGCCAAGGCAGCAGCTTGGACTTGCGCGCTTCGGCCTGGCGCTCGACCAGACGGTGCGAGAAGCAGATCGGTGCTGGCATCAGCACGTCGGTTTCGTTGCTGGCGTAGCCGAACATCAGGCCCTGGTCGCCGGCGCCCTGGTCTTCCGGGCGGGAGCGGTCAACGCCCTGGGCGATGTCCACCGACTGCTTGCCGATGATGTTCATCACGGCGCAGGTGGCGCCGTCGAAGCCGACGTCGGAGCTGTTGTAGCCGATGTCGATGATGACCTTGCGCACCAGCTCTTCCAGGTCGACCCAGGCCGAGGTGGTGACTTCGCCGGCGATGATGGCGACACCGGTCTTGACCAGGGTTTCGCACGCCACGCGGGCGTACTTGTCCTGGGCGATGATGGCGTCCAGGACCGCGTCAGAAATCTGGTCGGCGATCTTGTCCGGATGCCCTTCGGACACGGACTCGGAGGTGAAAAGGGAGTATTCGCTCATCTCGACGGGTTCCTAAAATTTACCGATGGTGTGTGTCGCCAGTCGTCCGCTGAAAATGGCGGACCTGTATCTGGAAACCGTTACGCAAGCCCACGTAGAGGCTGTCCCCGAGGGCCAGCCCGGCCGCATTGGCCCAACGGGCCAGGTCGTCCTGTTCGAAGCCCAGCCAGAGGTCGCCGCAGGCATCGCGCGCCCACCCCTGGTCATGGCTGCACAGTTCGGTGACCAGCAGGCTGCCGCCCGCTTTCACCCGTTTGGCCAAAAGGCGCAGGGCCAGGGCCGGGTCGCTGAAATGGTGCAGCACCATGTTCAGCACAACGCAGTCGGCTTCCACATCCGTTGCACCCAGTGCATCGGCCAACTGCAGGTTTACATTATTCAGGCCTTCGCGCTCGCACACCTGGCGCGCCAGCTCGAGCATGGTCGGGCTGTTGTCCAGGGCGGTGACGCGGGCAAAGCGCCGGGCCAGGTCGGGCAGAAAACCGCCGTCGCCGGGGCCGACTTCCAGCGCACTGGCGCTGGGCGAAAAATTCAGCGTGTCGAGCAGTGTCAGCAGGCTTTCGCGGTACTGCGGCAAGCCGGCGATCAGGTCTTGCTGGGCGCGGAACTTCTCTTCCACGCGCAGGAAGAAGTCCTGGCTGGTGGCGGCGCGGCGTTGCTGGATCTGCGCGATGCGGGCCTGGACATCCTGGGCCAGGGCCAGCTCGTCGACCTCGTCGAGCAGCGCCGTGTGCAGGCGGCCATGGGGCAGGGCGCGGCGGTAGAAGATGGCGTTGCCTTCGCGGCGCGTGGCCACCAGCTCCGCCTGGGCCAGCACCTTGAGGTGGTGGCTCATGCCCGACTGGCCGATGTCGAAGATCTGCGCCAGCTCCAGCACGCCGAACGAATCGCTGGCCAGCACCCGCAGAACATTCAGGCGCAGCTCGTCGCCGCTGGCTTTGCACAGGGCAGCCAGGGTGTCACTTTGCTGGGGCGGGATCGATCGCGCACGCTGATTCATGGGCCGGCAGTCTAGACAGGCATCGTTGCCCTCGCAAGGCCAATATCAAAAAGTTTTGATATTGGCTGATGGGCGGGTGCGGTGGCCGCCGTGGATTCCCGGTTTTCACCCGCTTTGGCGGCCAATCACAGGAAAAATACCCAACTGCGGCCATACGTCATTGCCCCGGGGCCCGCCTGTGGGCGAAAATGGCCGCCTTTTTCGTAACACCACCTATTCAGTCCCAGGAGATAAGCGATGCCCAGCCGTCGTGAACGTGCCAACGCCATTCGTGCCCTCAGCATGGATGCCGTGCAAAAGGCTAACAGCGGCCACCCAGGTGCCCCCATGGGCATGGCGGATATCGCTGAAGTGCTTTGGCGCGACTATCTGAAGCACAACCCGAGCAACCCGAAATTCGCTGACCGTGACCGCTTCGTGCTGTCCAACGGCCACGGCTCGATGCTGATCTACTCGCTGCTGCACCTGACCGGCTACGACGTCACCATCGATGACATCAAAGGCTTCCGCCAACTGCACAGCCGCACCCCGGGCCACCCGGAATACGGCTACACCCCAGGCGTTGAAACCACCACCGGCCCGCTGGGCCAGGGCCTGGCCAACGCCGTGGGCTTCGCCCTGGCGGAAAAGGTACTGGCTGCCCAGTTCAACCGCGAAGGCCACGACATCGTCGACCACAACACCTACGTGTTCCTCGGCGACGGCTGCATGATGGAAGGCATCTCCCACGAAGTCGCCTCGCTGGCCGGCACCCTGGGCCTGAACAAGCTGGTTGCCTTCTACGATGACAACGGCATCTCCATCGACGGCGAAGTGCACGGCTGGTTCACCGACAACACCCCGGCACGCTTCGAAGCGTACAACTGGCAGGTGATCCGCAACGTCGACGGCCACGATGCCGAAGAAATCAAGATGGCCATCGAGACGGCGCGCAAGAGCGACCGCCCGACCCTGATCTGCTGCAAGACCATCATCGGCTTCGGCTCGCCGAACAAGCAGGGCAAGGAAGACTGCCACGGCGCTCCGCTGGGCAACGACGAAATCGCCCTGGCCCGCAAGGAACTGAACTGGAACCACGGCCCGTTCGAAATCCCGGCCGACATCTACGCCGAGTGGGATGCCAAGGCCGCCGGTGCCCAGGTCGAAGCCGACTGGAACCAGCGCTTCGACGCCTACGCCAAGGCCCACCCGGAGCTGGCTGCCGAGTTCAAGCGCCGTGACAGCGGCGACCTGCCGGCCGACTTCAGCGAAAAGGCCCAGGCCTACATCAATGAAGTGGCGGCCAAGGGCGAGACCATCGCCAGCCGTAAAGCCAGCCAGAACACCCTGAACGCCTTCGGCCCGCTGCTGCCTGAGTTCCTCGGCGGCTCGGCCGACCTGGCCGGCTCCAACCTGACCCTGTGGAAAGGTTGCAAGGGCATCGAAGCCAACGACGCCAGCGGCAACTACGTGTTCTACGGCGTGCGCGAGTTCGGCATGACCGCGATCATGAACGGCGTTGCCCTGCACGGCGGCCTGGTGCCTTACGGCGCGACCTTCCTGATGTTCATGGAATACGCCCGCAACGCGGTGCGCATGTCGGCGCTGATGAAGCAGCGCGTGATCCATGTCTACACCCACGACTCCATCGGCCTGGGCGAAGACGGCCCGACCCACCAGCCGATCGAGCAGCTGACCAGCCTGCGCAGCACTCCGAACCTGGACACCTGGCGCCCAGCCGACGCGGTCGAATCGGCCGTGTCCTGGAAGCACGCCCTGGAGCGCAACGACGGCCCTTCGGCGCTGATCTTCTCGCGCCAGAACCTGCAGCACCAGGCGCGCGACGCCCAGCAGATCGCCGACATCAGCCGCGGCGGCTACGTGCTCAAGGACTGCGCCGGCGAGCCTGAGCTGATCCTGATCGCCACCGGTTCCGAAGTGGGCCTGGCCGTTCAGGCGCATGCCAAGCTGGCCGAGCAAGGCCGCAACGTGCGCGTCGTGTCGATGCCGTGCACCAGCGTGTTCGACGCCCAGGACGCCAGCTACAAGCAGTCCGTGCTGCCGGTCGAAGTGGGCGCGCGTATCGCCATCGAAGCCGCCCACGCCGACTTCTGGTACAAGTACGTCGGCCTGGAAGGCCGTGTCATCGGCATGACCACCTACGGTGAGTCGGCGCCGGCACCTGCGCTGTTCGAAGAGTTCGGCTTCACCCTGGAGAACATCCTGGGCACCGCCGAAGAGCTGCTGGAAGACTGATAGAGGCAAAGCGAGGGCCCACTGGCCCTCGTTCGCGGCGCAAGGCCGCTCCCACAGGGTCTGCACACGCCGCAGCCCCTGTGGGAGCGGCCTTGTGCCGCGAATGGGCCGCACGCGGCCCCTTTCAACCGACGGATTTCACGAGCCACCTATGCCCCACCCGCGTCCCTACAAAGTTGCACTCAACGGTTATGGCCGCATCGGCCGCTGTGTCTTGCGCGCACTGTTCGAGCGTGGGGCCAAGGCCGGTTTCGAGATCGTTGCGCTGAACGACCTGGCCGACCAGGCCAGCGTTGAATACCTGACACGCTTCGACTCCACCCACGGGCGTTTCCCCGGCGAGGTGAAGGTCGACGGCGATTGTCTGCATATCAATGGCGACTGCGTGAAAGTACTGCGCAGTGCCACCCCCGAGGGCGTCGACTGGGCGGCCCTGGATATCGACCTGGTGCTGGAATGTTCCGGCGCCTACCACACCCGCGCCGATGGCCAGCGCTTCCTCGATGCCGGCGCGCCGCGGGTGCTGTTTTCCCAGCCCATGGCCAGCGAGGCGGATGTGGATGCCACGGTGGTCTACGGCATCAACCAGGCCTGCCTGACCGGCAGCGAGCGCCTGGTGTCCAACGCCTCCTGCACCACCAACTGCGGCGTGCCGCTGCTGCGCGTGCTGGACCAGGCCTTTGGCATCGAATACGTGCAGATCACCACCATCCACTCGGCGATGAACGACCAGCCGGTGATCGACGCCTACCACCACGAAGACCTGCGCCGCACGCGCTCGGCCTTCCAGTCGGTGATTCCGGTGTCCACCGGGCTTGCGCGCGGTATCGAGCGCCTGCTGCCGGAACTTGCCGGGCGAATCCAGGCCAAAGCGGTACGCGTACCGACCGTCAACGTCTCGTGCCTTGACATCACCCTGCAGACCGCCCGCGACACCAGCGCGGCCGAGGTCAACCGGGTGCTGCGCGAGGCGGCGCTGGAAGGCCCGCTCAAAGGCTTGCTGGCCTATACCGAGCTGCCCCACGCCAGCTGTGATTTCAACCATGACCCGCATTCGGCGATCGTCGATGCCAGCCAGACCCGCGTCTCAGGCCCTCGCCTGGTGAACCTGCTGGCTTGGTTCGACAACGAATGGGGGTTTGCCAACCGTATGCTCGACGTTGCCGAACACTATCTGCACGTCGTCCACCCAACCCGCACCAAACAGCCCTGAAGGACTGCATTCATGACCGTGTTGAAGATGACCGACCTCGACCTGCAAGGTAAGCGCGTACTGATCCGCGAAGACCTCAACGTGCCTGTGAAGGACGGTGTGGTAACCAGCGACGCGCGTATCCTGGCAGCGCTGCCGACCATCAAGCTGGCCCTGGAAAAGGGCGCGGCGGTAATGGTCTGCTCGCACCTGGGCCGCCCGACCGAAGGCGAATTCTCGGCCGAGAACAGCCTCAAGCCGGTTGCCGACTACCTGAGCAAGGCCCTGGGCCGCGATGTGCCGCTGGTTGCCGACTACCTGGAGGGCGTTCAGGTCAAGGCCGGTGACCTGGTGCTGTTCGAGAACGTGCGCTTCAACAAGGGCGAGAAGAAGAACGCCGACGAACTGGCGCAGAAATACGCTGCCCTGTGCGACGTGTTCGTGATGGACGCTTTCGGCACCGCCCACCGCGCCGAAGGTTCGACCCACGGCGTTGCCAAGTTCGCCAAGGTCGCCGCGGCTGGCCCGTTGCTGGCCGCCGAACTGGATGCCCTGGGCAAGGCCCTGAAAGCCCCGGCCAAGCCGATGGCGGCCATCGTTGCCGGCTCCAAGGTATCGACCAAGCTGGACGTGCTGAACAGCCTGAGCTCGGTGTGCGACCAGCTGATCGTCGGTGGCGGCATCGCCAACACCTTCCTGGCCGCAGCCGGCCACCCGGTTGGCAAGTCGCTGTACGAGCCTGACCTGGTCGAAACCGCCAAGGCCATCGCTGCCAAGGTCAGCGTGCCGCTGCCGGTGGACGTGGTGGTGGCCAAGCAATTCGCCGAAAGCGCCGAAGCCACCGTCAAGGCCATCGCCGACGTGGCGGCTGACGACATGATCTTGGACATCGGCCCGCAAACCGCGGCCAACTTCGCCGAGCTGCTGAAGTCGTCCAAGACCATCCTGTGGAACGGCCCGGTCGGTGTGTTCGAGTTCGACCAGTTCGGCAACGGCACCCAGGTGCTGGCCAAGGCCATCGCCGAAAGCGCTGCGTTCTCCATCGCCGGTGGTGGCGACACCCTGGCGGCCATCGATAAATATGGCGTCAGCAAAGATATCTCCTACATTTCTACCGGTGGCGGTGCATTCCTCGAATTCGTCGAAGGCAAGGTACTGCCGGCCGTGGCGATCCTGGAAGAGCGGGCAAAAGCCTGACAATGGCGGCGCCTGGCAAAGGGAGCGACCTGATGGTCAAGCGATTGCCTGTGATGATCGTGGCGGGCCTGCTGAGCGCATGCTCCAGCGGCCCGACGCCGGACGGCGACCCGGTGCAAGCGCCCAAGGGTGGTTGCTACCAGTCCGAATGGCAGGCTGAAACCGTGCCGGTGATCAGCAAGCGCGTGGGCCCCGAAGGCCTGGAAAAATACGATGAAGAGCACCAGCGCCAGGCGCCGGGCTGCCCTTGATCGGGTGGCAGGCAACCTGATGGCTGTTTTGTGGTCTTGAACAAGGGGCCGCTGTGCGGCCCAATCGCCGGCAAGCCGGCTCCCACAAGGTAGAGCGCTGACCTCGGGAGCAGCGCTTGAACTGTGGGAGCCGGCTTGCCGGCGATTGGGTCGCACAGCGACCCCTAGCGGAGTAACGTGATGAAAGCGCTCTTGGCCGTGACGGCCCTGGCGACACTGGCAGGATGCTCGCTGCTGCAGCCGGCGCAACCCGCCCCGGCAGACAACTGGACCCGCTGGGTCTGCGACAGCCAGGCCGAGGTGCTCTGGCGCTTCGCCGATGCGCAACAGGATTCGGTCGACGTTCGCCTCGGCGGCGGCGACCAGGTCTACCGGCTCAAGTCCGAGCCGAGCGCCTCGGGGGCGATGTACAGCGATGGCGTGCTGGCCTTGCACACCAAGGGCGACGAAGGCCTGGTGTACTGGGTGGCAACCAACGATCTGATAGGGCGGGGCTGCAAGGCACCGTGACTGGCCGGGCCGCGCAGGCGGCCCACACTACTTGAA
>NZ_DJTF01000084.1:0-13728 GCF_002438125.1 Pseudomonas sp. UBA6315 | reverse complement strand
GCCAGTGGGTCAGTGGCCATGCGCTGCTGTGGCTGATGGCGGCGGGCGCGGCGGGGTTGGTGTTGCTGACCCGCCGGCAGGGCGCTTTCGAGCCGGCTTCGGCGTGAGGCCATTTGGGGCTGCTGCGCAGCCCATCGCCGGCAAGCCGGCTCCTACAAAGAAAGATAGGAGCACCTACAGCTCTGTGGGAGTCGGCTTGCCAGCGGCTATAGCATCTTCTCCAGGCCAACTGCCTTGCTGATCCAGGCATTGAAGCGCCGCCAGAGCCCGCCCGGCTCCGACGTCAGCAGGTGGCGTTGGCCATTGTCCTCGGTCGCCCACACCAGCTTGTCATTCACCAACCTGACCTGATAACTCAGCGCCGGCGCCATGCCCTGCATGGCCAGCTCGCGGGTGTACTCGGCCAGCTCCGGGCTGTCCACCAGCACCCCCACTTCGGTGTTCCACAGCACCGACCTGGGGTCGAAATTGAACGAGCCGATGAAGGTCTTGCGCCGGTCGAAGACGATCGCTTTGCTGTGCAGGCTGGAGTCCGAGCTGCCATGGAAATTCAGGCGCCCGGCGCTGGGGTCGCCCGGTTGGCGACGCAGTTCGAACAGCTGCACGCCGTGTTCCAGAAGCGCCCGCCGGTAAGGTGCATAGCCACCATGCACGGCAGGCACGTCGGTGGCTTCCAGCGAGTTGGTCAACAGCTTCACCGAGGTGCCGGCGTCGGCGCGGCCGGTGAGGTAAAGCAGCCCCGTCTCGCCCGGCACGAAGTAGGCCGACACCAGGATCAGCTCGCTGTGCACCGCCGCCAGGTCCGGCGCCAGTTGCTGGCTCATGAGCAACTGCGGGTCGGGCTCGTCGTCTGCCAGGACCTTGCTCGGTGCGTCCCACAGCGCCTGGCTGTGCGCCCAGATCAGCTCGTTGCGCCACACATCCAGGCGCGGCTGCGATTGGTAGGCCATCAGCCGGTCATACAGCGCCTTGCGCCGCACCCGCGCCTCGGCCAGCGACACTTCCAGGCGCTGGCGGCTGGCCCGCAGGTCGTCCGCGTCCGGCTGGCGCCAGAGGAAGTCGCCGATCGGCCGGCTCAGGGCGCTGTTCCAGTACTGGTCGAAACCGTGGCCAAGCTGCTCGGCCACCGGGCCCACGCCCAGCAGGTCGATGTCGGTGAAATTGAGGTTGGGCTCGGCGTCGAAATACTCATCGCCCAGGTTGCGCCCGCCGACGATGGCCATGCTGTTGTCGACCAAAAACAGCTTGTTGTGCATGCGTCGGTGCTGGCGCGAGAGGTTGAACAGGCGCCCCACGGCCCGTGTGGCACCTGTGCTGCGCCCCAGGTGCAGCGGGTTGAAGACGCGGATCTGGATGTTCGGGTGGGCGTCCAGGGTGCCCATGATGGTGTCCAGGCCATCGCTGGTGGTGTCGTCGAGCAGGATGCGCACGCGCACCCCGCGGTCGGCGGCGCGCAGCAGCTCGTGGACCAGCGCCCGGGTACTCAGGCCATCGTGGACGATGTAGTACTGCAAATCGATGCTCGCCTGGGCATGGCGGATCAGCTCGGCGCGGGCGCGGAACGCCTCGTTGCTGTTGGGCAGCAGGCGAAAGCCCGAGCGCCCGGCATAGGGCGCGGCCTGGCGCAGCACCGAGCGGCCGAAGGCCGAATCGCTGGCCGGCAGGGCCTGGCTGGTGTCCCGGGGCAGGTCGACGCTGGCGCAGCCGGCGAGGGCGAGCAGCATCAGCAGAGGCAGGGCTCGCTGGAGTATCAAGGGTGGATCGTCCTGTACAGCAAAGGCCTAAGGGGTTGGACCGTGGCGGGCGGCGCAAAGTTACGCCGGGTTACGCGCTTGATCCAGTAGACGAAGGGCGGTTTCACCCACCTTGCGCACGGCGGCTTCGATTTGCGCGCTCGGCCGCGCGGCGAAGTTCATGCGCAGGCAGTGGCGAAACTTGCCCGAGGCCGAAAAGATGCTGCCAACCGCAATCTGCACGCCCTGCTCCAGTAAAGCCCGGTTCAGCCGAAGCGTGTCGAAATCTTCGGGCAATTCCACCCACAGCATGAAACCGCCCTGGGGCCGGCTGACGCGGGTGCCGGGCGGGAAGTAACGGGTCACCCAGTCGCTCATCAGGTCGCGGCCCCGCTGGTACTGGCTGCGCATGCGCCGCACATGGGGCTGGTAGTGGCCGCCGGCGATGAAGTCGGCGATCGCCAGTTGCGGCTGGCAGGCGGTGCTGCCGGTGCTGATGTACTTCATGTGCAGCACCCGCTCCAGGTAGCGGCCAGGCGCTACCCAGCCGATGCGCAGGCCGGGGGCGAGGGTCTTGGAGAACGAGCTGCACAGCAGCACCCGGCCGTCTTCGTCGAACGACTTGAGGGTGCGCGGGCGCGGGTAGGTGTAGGCCAGGTCGCCATACACATCGTCTTCCAGGATCGCCACGTCATAGCGCTGGGCCAGGCTCAGCAGGGCCTTCTTGCGGGCCTCGGGCATGATGTAGCCGAGCGGGTTGTTGCAGCTCGGGGTGACCTGGATGAGCTTGATCGGCCACTGCTCCAGCGCCAGTTCCAAAGCCTCCAGGCTGATGCCGGTGAGCGGGTCGGTGGGGATCTCCAGGGCCTTCATGCCCAGGCCCTTGAGGGTCTGCATGGCGCCGTGGAAGCTGGGCGAATCCACCGCAACGATGTCACCCGGCTGGCAGACCGCGCGGATGCTGCACGACAGCGCTTCGTGGCAGCCGGTGGTCACCACCAGGTCGTTCGGGCCCAGGCGGCAGCCGGAGTCGAGCATCAGGCGGGCGACTTGCTCGCGCAGGGCCAGGTTGCCGTGGATGTTGTCGTAGTACAGCCCCGGCATGTCCTGGCGGCGGCTCAGCTGGGCAAGGCTGCGCAGCAGCGGCTTGAGGGTCGGGCTGTCGACATCGGGCATGCCGCGGCCGAGCTGTATCACATCCTGGCGCGGGGTGCTGCGTACCAGCTCCAGCACCTGTTCCCACTGGGAAATATCCACCGGGCGCTGGGCCGGCCGGCTGACGGCGGGCAGGGCAGGGAGCTGGCGGTGGTCGCTGACGAAGTAGCCGGACTTGGGGCGCGGCGACACCATGCCGCTGTCCTCGAGCATGCGGTAGGCCTGCTGCACGGTACTCAGGCTGACCCCATGCTCCACGCTCAATGCCCGCACCGAAGGCAGGCGCTGGCCGGGGCGGTAGAGGCCCTGTTCGATGCGTGCGCCGAGCAGCTCGGCGAGGTTCAGGTAGAGGGTCACGGCATACTCCGCGGCAAGTTGTAGGAAACGACCAGTACAGTTGCGCAGAAATTACAGCATTCAGCTGATTATTCGCCAATTCTGTATGGGAATAATAAGCCGCGTTTGGATCTGTATTGCCAAGGTTGCCTGCGGGCATGCTTAGCCCACGGTATCAACTGAGTGGGAGGATGCAGCAATGGCTGGCATGAGCGATGTGCGCGTGCAACTGATGGCCCGGGAATTGGAGGATGAGCAGCGGACCAAGGTCTTCAATGCGCCGGCAGGCCTGGGCCGTTGGGGCTTGATGCTGCATCGCTGGCACACCCGCCGGGCCTTGCTGGAGCTGGACAACGAGCAGCTGCGCGATATTGGCCTGAGCTGGGAGCAGGCCCGGGAAGAAGGGCGCAAACCCTTCTGGAAGCCTTGATTCGGGCTGTGTGATGCCTGTGGGCGTTAGGCCAGCTCCTTCAGCCGATGCCAGAGCATCCCCAGCGCCAGCAGCGGCGAACGCAGGTGCTTGCCGCCAGGGAAGGTCATGTGCGGCACCTTGGCGAACACGTCGAAGCGCCCGCTCTGCTGGCCGCTGATCGCCTCGCCCAGCAGGCGAGCGGCCAGGTGGGTGGCGTTGAGCCCGTGGCCCGAGTAGGCCTGGGCGTAATACACGTTCGGCTGGCTGGCCAGGCGGCCGACCTGCGGCAGGCGGTTGGCGCCGATGCCGATCATGCCGCCCCATTGGTAGTCGATGCGCACGTCGGCCAGCTGCGGGAACACCTTGAGCATCTTCGGCCGCATGTAGGCGGCGATGTCCCGCGGGTCGCGGCCGGAATAGTGGCAGGCACCGCCGAACAGCAAGCGGTGGTCGGCGGACAGGCGATAGTAGTCCAGCGCCACGCGCTGGTCGCACACCGCCATGTTTTGCGGCAGCAACTGGCGGGCGCGTTGCTCGCCGAGCGGCTCGGTGGCGATGATGTAGCTGCCGGCGGGCAGCACCTTGCCGCCCAGCTCGCGGTTGAGGTCGTTGTGGTAGGCGTTGCAGCACAGCACCAGGGTCTTGGCGCGCACCAGGCCCTGGGCGGTGTGCACCTTTACCTGCGGGCCATAGTCGATGCGGGTGACTTCGGATTGCTCGAACAGCCGTGCGCCAAGCCGGCTGGCAACGGCCGCTTCGCCAAGCGCCAGGTTCAGGGGGTGCAGGTGCCCGGAGCCCATGTCGATCAGGCCACCGACATAGCGCTCGGAGCCGACCACGCTGTGGATATCGCCCGGTTGCACCAGCCGCAGTTCGTGGCGATAGCCCAGGCTGCGCAGTTCCTCGGCATCCTCGGCAAAGCCTTGCAGCTCGCCGGGCTTGTTGGCCAGGTCGCAATAGCCCCAGGTCAGGTCACAGGCAATGGCGTGGCGCTCGACCCGCTCGCGGACGATTTCCACGGCCTCCAGGCCCATCAGCTTCAGGCTGCGCACGCCTTCTTCACCCAGCACCGGCAGAAATTGCTCCAGGCCATGGCCGACACCGCGAATCAGCTGCCCGCCATTGCGCCCGCTGGCGCCCCAGCCGAGTTTGCGAGCTTCCAGCAGGATGACCGAAAGGCCGCGCTCGGCCAGTTCGATGGCGGTGTTCAGCCCCGAATAGCCACCGCCGACGATGCACACGTCGGCGCTGTGTTCACCCTGCAGGAAGGCATGATCGGGGTGTGGCGCGCTGCTGGCGGCGTAGTAGGAGGCGGCGTGCTGCGCGCTGTGGATCATTAGGCGGGTCCTGGGCATTTAGACGGAAGGGGAGGATAAGCCGGGGTTTTGTGGTGGGGCAACAGGCCTCATCGCTGGCAAGCCAGCTCCCACAGGACCATCACCTGCCCTGAGACCAGCGGGCTACTTGTGGGAGCCGGCTTGCCGGCGATTGGCCCTATAATTCACCCTCACCCTTCACTCTGTACCCCGCCATGTCCTGCAACCGCCACAAGATCCAGTTCCTGCGCGAACTCATCCCTTCATTCGAGTGCGAGCCCGGCTGCCATGACTGCTGCGGCCCGGTCACCACCTCGACGGAAGAAATGGCCCGCCTGCCGCGCAAGACCCAAGCCGAGCAGGACGCCGCGCTGGAGCGCCTGGATTGCGTGCACCTGGGCCCCAACGGCTGCACGGTCTATGAGGAGCGGCCGATGATCTGCCGCCTGTTCGGCACCACGCCGAGCATGGCCTGCCCCCGTGGGCGCGGCCCTGAACAGATGCTCGAGCCACAGGCCGAGCTGATCGTCCACCGGTTCATCGCCAGCACCCGCCAGGTGCTGGTCTAGGGTCAGTCCGGGATCGGCAGGCAGAGGCTCTCCTTTACCTCCTCCATCACGATGTAGCTCTTCGACTCGCGCACGTGCGGCAGCTTCAGCAGGATGTCGCCGAGCAGCTTGCGGTACGAGGCCATTTCCGAGATACGCGCCTTCACCAGGTAGTCGAAATCGCCCGATACCAGGTGGCATTCCAGTACATGGGGCAGCTTGAGCACCGCGCGGCGGAACTCCTCGAAGGTGTCCCCCGACTTGTAGTCCAGGCTGATTTCCACGAACACCAGCAGGCTGCCCTTCAGGTGCTGCGGATTGAGCCGGGCGTTGTAGCCCATGATGATGCCCTCGCGCTCCAGGCGGCGGACGCGCTCGGTGCAAGGGGTGGTGGAAAGCCCAACTTTCTCGCCCAGCTCGGTGAAGGAAATGCGCCCGTCATTCTGCAGAATCCGCAGAATGTTGCGGTCGATCTTGTCCAGTTCACGCTTGCTCTGGTGCTGGGTTCTCATAGGGGATGCCCCTCCGTGAAAGGCGTTTTTGCCAAGAATTCTCGCCAAATATAGGCTTTTATATAGTGAATTGCACTGGCTTCGAATTCATATACTGCGCGCATCCATGCCATATCAACAAAATTTTGCGGTAATCCGCGTGCGAGGGATAAACGATGCGAGTTCTGGTACTTGGTAGCGGTGTAATCGGAACCGCCAGTGCCTATTATCTGGCCAGGCAAGGTTTCGAAGTGACCGTGGTCGACCGCCAGCCGGCGGTGGCCATGGAAACCAGCTTCGCCAACGCAGGCCAGATCTCGCCCGGCTATGCCTCGCCCTGGGCTGCGCCAGGCGTACCGCTGAAGGCAATCAAGTGGCTGCTCGAGCGCCATGCGCCTTTGGCCATCAAGCTCACCGGCGACGTCGACCAGTACCTGTGGATGGCGCAGATGCTGCGCAACTGCACCGCCAGCCGTTACGCGGTGAACAAGGAGCGCATGGTGCGCCTGTCCGAGTACAGCCGCGACTGCCTCGACGAACTGCGCGCCGAAACCGGCATCGCCTACGAAAACCGCAGCCTGGGCACCACCCAGCTGTTCCGCACCCAGGCCCAGGTAGACGCCGCGGCCAAGGACATCGCCGTACTCGAGCAATCGGGCGTGCCCTACGAGCTGCTCGACCGCGACGGCATTGCCCGCGTCGAACCGGCCCTGGCCGGGGTGAAGGGTATCCTCGCCGGCGCCCTGCGCCTGCCCAACGACCAGACCGGCGACTGCCAGCTGTTCACCACCAAGCTTGCCGACATGGCCCTGAAGCTGGGCGTCGAGTTCCGCTTCGGCCAGGACATCCAGCGCCTGGACTTCGCCGGCGATCGCATCAATGGCGTGTGGATCGACGGCAAGCTGGAAACCGCCGACCGCTACGTGCTGGCCCTGGGCAGCTACTCGCCGCAGATGCTCAAGCCGTTGGGCATCAAGGCGCCGGTGTACCCGCTCAAGGGTTACTCGCTGACCGTGCCGATCACCAACGCCGACATGGCCCCGACCTCGACCATCCTCGATGAGACCTACAAGGTCGCCATCACCCGTTTCGACAACCGCATCCGGGTGGGCGGCATGGCGGAGATCGCCGGTTTTGACCTGTCGCTGAACCCGGCGCGGCGCGAAACGCTGGAGATGATCGTCAACGACCTTTATCCTCGCGGCGGCGACCTGAGCCAGGCCAGCTTCTGGACCGGCCTGCGCCCGGCCACCCCGGACGGTACGCCGATCGTGGGTGCCACCGCGTTCCGCAACCTGTTCCTCAACACCGGCCACGGTACGCTAGGTTGGACCATGGCCTGTGGTTCCGGTCGCCTGCTGGCCGACCTGATTGCGCGCAAGAAGCCGCAGATCAGTGCCGAAGGCCTGGACATTTCCCGTTACGGCAACAGCCCGGAAGTGGCCAAGCACGGCCAGACCGCGCCTGCTCACCAGCAGTAAGGCGGCTGCTCCGGCCTCATCGCCAGCAAGCCGGCTTCTGTAGGAGCCGGCTTGCCGGCGATGAACACCACATCGTTTTCAACCCGAACCACCATAAGGCTGCCGCCATGCGTCCCGCCCGTGCCCTGATCGACCTCCAGGCCCTGCGCCACAACTACCGCCTTGCCCGTGAACTGACCGGCGCCAAAGCCCTTGCCGTGATCAAGGCCGACGCCTACGGCCATGGCGCCGTGCGCTGCGCCCTGGCCCTGGAAACCGAGGCCGACGGCTTTGCCGTGGCCTGCATCGAAGAAGCCCTGGAACTGCGCGCGGCCGGCATCAAGGCGCCGGTGCTGCTGCTCGAAGGCTTTTTCGAAGCCAGCGAGCTGGCGCTGATCGCCGAGCATGACCTGTGGTGCGTGGTGCATTCGCTGTGGCAGCTGGAGGCCATCGAGAAAACCCAGGTGAGCAAGCCGCTGACCATCTGGCTCAAGCTCGACAGCGGCATGCACCGGGTGGGCCTGCACCCCAAGGATTATCACGACAGCTACCAGCGCCTGCTGGCCAGCGGCAAGGTCTCGCGCATCGTGCTGATGAGCCACTTCGCCCGCGCCGACGAGCTCGACGCCGATGCCACCGCCCAGCAGATCGCCGTGTTCGACGCCGCTCGCCAGGGCCTTGCCGCCGAGTGCAGCCTGCGCAACTCCCCGGGCGTGCTGGCCTGGCCACAGGCCCCGAGCGACTGGGTGCGCCCCGGCATCATGCTGTACGGCGCCACGCCCTTCGAGGTCGAGCAGGCCCAGGCCGAGCGCCTGCAGCCGGTGATGACCCTGCAATCGCGGGTGATCAGCGTGCGTGAACTGCCTGCCGGCGAGCCGGTGGGCTATGGCGCCAAGTTCATCAGCCCGCGCCCCACCCGCGTGGGCGTGGTCGCCATGGGCTATGCCGACGGCTACCCGCGCCAGGCACCCACCGGCACGCCGGTGATGGTTGCCGGCAAGCGCAGCCAGCTGATCGGCCGGGTGTCGATGGACATGCTCTGCATCGACCTCACCGATGTACCCGAAGCCACCATCGGCAGCCCGGTCGAGCTGTGGGGCAAGCAGGTGCTGGCCAGCGAAGTGGCCATGCATGCCGGGACCATTCCCTACCAGATCTTCTGCAACCTGAAACGCGTGCCGCTGGACTATTACGGCGAATAAGGCGCCGATGCGGACAGTGTGAGGGGCGGTGTGTTGTAAATACTGAACGGCATTGCCATGATATCGTTCACATCCACCCCCCATCACACCGTTTCAGGAGGCTCCAGCTTTGGACGTCGGCGAACGACTGCAAGCCATCCGCAAGCTCAAGGGCCTGTCCCAGCGTGAACTCGCCAAGCGTGCGGGTGTGACCAACAGCACCATCTCGATGATCGAGAAAAACAGCGTCAGCCCCTCGATCAGCTCACTGCGCAAGGTGCTCAGCGGCATTCCCATGTCCATGGTCGAGTTCTTTTCGGTCGAGCTGGAACCTGAAAGCCCCACCCAGATCGTCTACAAGGCCCACGAGCTGATCGACATCTCGGATGGCGCGGTGACCATGAAGCTGGTGGGCAAGTCGCACCCCAACCGGGCCATCGCGTTTCTGACCGAGGTGTACCCGCCGGGTGCCGACACTGGCGCAGAGATGCTCACCCACGATGGCGAGGAAACCGGCATCCTCCTCGAAGGCCGCCTGGAACTGGTGGTGGGCAACGAAATCTTCGTCCTCGAAGAAGGCGACAGCTACTACTTCGAAAGCACCCGCCCGCACCGCTTTCGCAACCCGTTCGACCAGCCTGCCCGGCTGATCAGCGCCGCCACGCCGTCGAATTTTTGATCCAGCGCAGTGCATTGCTGTTGCAATACCCCTTTCCCCAGTAGGGTCGTTTCACGGCTTCCAGGTTGCCGCTATACTTTTCAACGCTCGCATTACCGTGGCCGCGGGCGTGATTAGCCACCATGAGGGTGTACGCGTGAACCAAATCAAGAAGATGCTGGCCGTACCAGCAGCCGTATTCGCCCTTTGGGCACTGAGCGCAACCGCAGCGACCAACGATGAACTTGCCAAACGGCTGGAGCCGGTTGGCCAGGTGTGTGTCCAGGGCCAGGAGTGCAAGGGCATGGAAGTGGCCGCCGCGGCGAGCGGGGGTGGCGGCGCCAAGACGCCGGATGATGTCATCGCCAAGCATTGCAATGCCTGCCATGGCACGGGCCTTCTGGGCGCGCCGAAGATCGGCGACACCGCGGCGTGGAAAGAGCGTGCCGATCACCAGGGCGGCCTCGATGGCATCCTGGCCAAGGCCATTACCGGCATTAACGCCATGCCGCCGAAGGGCACCTGTGCGGACTGCTCGGATGATGACCTGAAAGGGGCGATCAAGAAGATGTCCGGGTTGTAAGCTGCCATCGAATTGCACGAGGCCCGCCTTTTTTGGCGGGCTTTGTTTTTGTGTTGTCTGTGCCGGCGATGAGGCCGGTTCAGGCAACGAATGAGCTCGGCCTCATGTCAAACGCCCTGACCCTACGCAAACTCAGGAGGCCAAGATGCATCTTTGCTCCATCGACAAGGCCGTCGAGCAAGTGCTGTCGCGCCTGCCAGCCCACATCCACATGGGCCTGCCCCTGGGCCTTGGCAAACCCAATGCCTTCGTCAATGCCTTGTACCAGCGCGTTCGCCAACTGCCCGAGCGCCGCCTGACCCTCTACACCGCCCTCAGCCTCGGCCGCCCGCCCCTGGGCGATGGCCTGCAGCGGCGCTTTCTCGAACCCTTCATCGAACGCGTGTTCGCCGACTACGAAGAGCTCGACTACCTCGCCGACCTGCGCAACGACAGCCTGCCGCCGAACATCCGCGTCGAGCAGTTCTTCATGCAGCCCGGCAGCCTGCTGCACAGCGACGCCGCGCAACAGGACTACGTCAGCAGCAACTACAGCCACGCAGCCCGCGACATCAACGCCAAGGGCCTGAACCTGGTCGCCCAGCTGGTGGCCGCAGCGCCGGACAAGCCCGTGCACCTGAGCCTGGCCTGCAACCCCGACATCACCCTCGACCTGCTGCCGATGATCGCCAAGCGCCGCGCCGCCGGCGAAACCATCCTCATGCTCGGCCAGGTCCACGCCGAGCTGCCGTACATGCCCGGTGACGCCGAGCTGCCGATCGATGCGTTCGACCTGCTGATCGATGAGGTGGAGCAGCGGCGCCTGTTCTCCACGCCGAACATGCCGGTCACCACCCAGGACCATTGCATCGGCCTGCATGCCAGCTCGCTGGTGCGCGATGGCGGCACCTTGCAGATCGGCATCGGCGCCATGGGCGATGCCGTCGCCGCCGCGCTGCTGGCGCGCCAGGGCGACAATGGCGGCTACCGGGCCTTGCTGGATGAGCTGGACGTGGGCCCGTGGCAGGCGCTGATCGATCGCGAAGGTGGCCTGGAACCCTTCGCCCAGGGCCTGTACGGCTGCAGCGAAATGTTCGTCAACGGCCTGCTGGCGCTGGCCGAGGCTGGCGTGGTGCGGCGCCCGGCAGACGAGCGTGGGGTGCTGGTGCATGGTGGCTTCTTCCTTGGCCCGCGGGCGTTCTACCAGCGGCTGCGGGAGATGCCGCTGGAGCAGCGCGAACGCTTCGCCATGACGCGCATCAGCTTCATCAACGAGCTGTACGGGCAGGAAGAGCTCAAGCGCCGCCAGCGCCGCGACGCACGCTTCATCAACACCGTGTTCACCATGACCCTGCTGGGCGCCGGGGTGGCGGACCAGCTCGAAGACGGCCGCGTGCTCAGCGGCGTCGGCGGCCAATACAACTTCGTCGCCCAGGGCCACGCCCTGGAAGGCGGGCGCTCGATACTGCTGCTGCGCAGCTGGCGCGAGGCGGGCGGCGAGGTGAGCTCCAACCTGCTCTGGGCCTACGGCCACTGCACCATCCCCCGGCACCTGCGCGATATCGTGGTGACCGAGTACGGCATCGCCGACCTGCGCGGGCAGACCGACAGCGAGGTGATTGCACGGTTGTTGGCGATCAGCGATTCACGGTTTCAGACAGAGCTGATCGAGCAAGCCAAGAAGGCTGGCAAGCTGGCCAGGGATTTCCAGTTGGATGCGCGGTTCACGGATAACACTCCAGAACGGCTGGAGGCCATACGGGCGCGGCATGCACGTCTGTTCCCGGAATATCCGCTGGGTACTGACTTCACGGCAGAAGAACGGGACCTGTTGCGGGCGCTGAACTGGCTGAAGAGCAAGTTCAAGCTCAGCGAGGTGCTGGAGTTGGGCAAGGCAGCGCTGGATGCACCGGGGCCTGAGGGGTATGTGGCGCACTTGGCGCGGATGCGGCTGGATGATCCGCAGGGGTTGAAGGAAGAGCTTTACCAGCGGTTGCTGCTGGCGGGGTTGGCGGCGACCCGGTGAGTGCCGGGGCTGCTGTGCAGCCCATCGCCGGCAAGCCGGCTCCCACAGGTGCAACACACAGTCCTGTGGGAGCCGGCTTGCCGGCGATGGGGCCGCAACGGGCTTACTCGATGAAGGTAACCACGCCACCTTCCAGCGACTTCACCCGAGCCAGCGATTCAACGCGGTAGCCCTGGCTGTCCAGCTCGGCACGGCCGCCCTGGAACGACTTCTCGATGACGATACCCAGGCCCGCCACGGTGGCGCCGGCCTGCTTGATGATCGAGATCAGTGCCTGCGACGCCTTGCCGTTGGCCAGGAAGTCGTCGATCACCAGGACGCGATCGCTGCTGTTGAGGTGGCGCGGCGAGATGGCCACGGTGTTCTCGGTCTGCTTGGTGAAGGAGTACACCGTGGCAGTCAGCAGGTTCTCGGTCAGGGTCAGCGACTGGTGCTTGCGCGCGAAGATCACCGGCACGCCCAGCTTCAGGCCGGTCATCACCGCCGGGGCGATGCCCGACGCTTCGATGGTGACGATCTTGGTCACGCCGGCATCGGCGAACAGGCGGGCGAACTCGTCACCGATCAGCTGCATCAGCGCAGGGTCGATCTGGTGGTTGAGAAACGCATCGACTTTGAGAACCTGATCGGAAAGCACGATGCCTTCTTCGCGAATCTTCTGCTGCAGTGCTTCCACTGTTGTTTCCTCGATGTAGCAAAGGTGGCCGCAAATAGCGGCAAAGTTAAAGAGTAATGGTTGATCAGCGTTTGAGCATTGCCCGGATATCGGCCAGGGCGTTGTTGCCGCGCGCGGCTTTCACTTCCACTGGCGCATCGTCCAGGCCTTCCCAGGCCAGGTCGTCCGGCGGCAGTTCGTCGAGGAACCGGCTGGGCGTGCAGTCGATGATTTCGCCGTACTGCTTGCGCTTGGCCGCGAAGGTGAAGGCCAGGGTCTGGCGCGCGCGGGTGATGCCCACGTAGGCCAGGCGGCGTTCCTCTTCGATGGTGTCGGCCTCGATGCTCGAGCGGTGGGGGAGGATTTCCTCCTCCATGCCCATGATGAACACGTAGGGGAATTCCAGGCCCTTGGAGGCATGCAGGGTCATCATCTGCACGCCTTCGGCGTTTTCTTCCTCTTCCTGCTGACGCTCGAGCATGTCACGCAACACCAGCTTGCCGATGGCGTCCTCGATGGTCATGTCACCCTCTTCATCCTTCTCGAGGGTGTTCTTCAGTGCTTCGACCAGGAACCAGACGTTGCTGATGCGAAACTCCGCCGCCTTGTCGCTGGCGGTCTGCTGGCGGATCCAGTTTTCGTAGTCGATGTCGCGGATCATCTCGTGCAGCGCGGCGATCGGGTCTTCCAGGGCAACCTTGTGGCGCACCCCGTCGAGCCAGTGCTTGAAGCGCTGCAGGCGCTCGGTGTAGCGGGCGTCCAGGTGTTCGCCCAGGCCCATTTCCTCGCTGGCGGCGTACATCGAGATGCCGCGCTCGGTGGCGTAGTTGCCGAGCTTTTCCAGGGTGGTCGAGCCGATTTCGCGGCGCGGCACGTTGATCACCCGCAGGTAGGCGTTGTCGTCATCGGGGTTCACCAGCAGGCGCAGGTAGGCCATGAGGTCCTTGACCTCCTGGCGGCCGAAGAAGCTGTTGCCGCCGGACAGGCGATAGGGCACCTGGTGGTGCTGCAGCTTCAGTTCGATCAGCTTGGCCTGGTAGTTGCCGCGGTAGAGGATGGCGAAGTCGCTGTACGGGCGGTTGGTGCGCAGGTGCAGGGTGAGGATTTCCATGGCCACGCGCTCGGCCTCGGCTTCCTCGTTCTTGCAGCGGATCACGCGGATCTCGTCGCCCACGCCCATCTCGCTCCACAGCTG
>NZ_DJTF01000053.1:0-11828 GCF_002438125.1 Pseudomonas sp. UBA6315 | reverse complement strand
GAAGGCCACCGCGCATGTGCTGGAGGCGCTGGAGCGGCTGCGTCAGTAAGGGGCCTGCTGCGCAGCCCATCGCCGGCAAGCCGGCTCCCACAAGGACTGAAAGCTGGCGCAATCCCCTGTGGCAGGCCACCGGGCATGTGCTGGAGGCGCTGGAGCGGTTGCGTCAGTAAGGGGCCTGCTGCGCAGCCCATCGCCGGCAAGCCGGCTCCCACAAAGGCTGAAAGCTGGCGCAATCCCCTGTGGGAGGCCACCGGGCATGTGCTGGAGGCGCTGGAGCGCTTGCGCCAGTAAGGGGCTGCTGCGCAGCCCATCGCCGGCAAGCCGGCTCCCACAAGGACTGAAAGCTGGCGCAATCCCCTGTGGGAGGCCACCGGGCATGTGCTGGAGGCGCTGGAGCGGCTGCGCCAGTAAGGGGGCTGCTGCGCAGCCCATCGCCGGCAAGCCGGCTCCCACAAGGACTGAAAGCTGGCTCGATCCCCTGTGGGAGGCCACCGGGCATGTGCTGGAGGCGCTGGAGCGGTTGCGTCAGTAAGGGGGCTGCTGCGCAGCCCATCGCCGGCAAGCCGGCTCCCACAAGGACTGAAAGCTGGCGCGATCCCCTGTGGGAGCCGGCTTGCCGGCGATTGGGCCGCAAGCGGCCCCAGTTCTCAACCCCGCTCTCGCAGCCTCACTGCCGTCACAGTCTCGCCGCCAACCCCCCAGTTATCGGTCGGCACTTGCTCGATCACCACGAAGGTGCTCGCCGGCGGCTTGCCCAGCACCTCCTGCAGCAGCCGCGTCGTGCCTTCGATCAACTGGCGCTTGTGCTCGGCGCTGACGCCTTCTTCAGTCACGCGGATATGAACATATGGCATGGCTGCAATCTCCTCTGTTCAGTGCCAGGTGCCGGCGGTGCTGCCGCCGTCCACCGGCAGGATGACGCCGCTGACGAAGCGTGCGTCGGTCAGGTACAGCACGGCGTCCACCACATCCTGCGGCGCGCCGGTGCGGCCGCTGGGCGACAAGGCGCCCAGGCCCTGGACATTGCTGCCATGCAGCGGCGTATCGATGATGCCGGGCGCCACCGCGTTGACCTGCACGCCGCTGGCCGCCAGCTCCAGGGCCAGGGCCTTGACCGCCTGGTTCAGGCCGCCCTTGACCAGCACCGGCAGCAGCGCCGGCACGCGGGTGTCCGGCTGCAGGGCAACCGAGGCGGTGATGGCGATGATATGCCCGTGCCCTTGCGCGGCCATGATCCGTGCCGCCGCCTGGGACGGGTAGAAGAAGCCTTTGAGGTTGGTGCCGACCAAGGCGTCGACGTCCTCCTCGCTGTACTCGGTAAAGGGCTTGGGAATGAAGATCCCGGCGTTGTTGATCAGGATGTCGACGCCGCCGAAGCGTTCCAGCGCAGCGGCGAACAACCGCTGTGCGGTGTCGGCCTGGGCGATGTCACCTGCCACGCCGATGAAGCGTTGAGGCTGGCCGAGGCGGGCGGCTGCCTGGTCCAGGCGTGCCTGGCTGCGGGCGTTGCCGACCACGTTGTCGCCACGCTCGAGAAACGCCTCGGCGAGGGCGAAGCCAAGGCCGCTCGAGGCCCCGGTGATGATGACGGTTCTTGGCTGGGTCATGCTGGCGTACTCCGGTAGATGAGCCGGTCGGCTCGGTGTGGTGACCACTTTAGGTCGCAACCAGCGCTTGAAAAATGAGGTGGATGGCATTTCAATCGATACACTGTGTAATCAATCGAGCCACCATGACCCGCCATTTCGACGACCTTCAACTGGGCAGCCTGGAGCTGTTCTGCCTTGCCGCCGACCACGGCAGTTTCACCGCCGCGGCCAGCGAGGCGGGTGTCACCCCGGCGGCGGTGAGCCGCAGCGTGGCGCGCCTGGAGGAGCGCCTGGGGGTGCGCTTGTTCGTGCGCACCACCCGGCAGATGCGCCTGTCCGACGCGGGGCAGGCGTACTACCAGCAGTGCCGCCAGGCGCTCGGGCAGCTGGTGGAGGCAGAGCGCCAGGTCACCGGAGGCCAGGCCGCGCCCAGCGGGCGCTTGCGCATCAGCGCGCCGACGCCCTACGCGCACCATCGCCTGCTGCCCCTGTTGCCGCGTTTTCGAGCGCGCTACCCGCAGGTGCAGGTGGACGTGCATGTCAGCAACCGCAACGTGGACTTCGCCGAAGAACACTTCGACCTGGCCATCCGTGGCCGCGAGCCGGCCGACTCGCGGCTGGTGGCACGGCGCCTGGAGGATGCCGAACTGGTGGTGGTGGCCACCCCTGGCTACCTGGCCCGCATGGGCACGCCGCAGGTGCCCGAAGACCTTTCCCAGCACGAATGCATCCAGTTCGAGCTGGCCAGCACGGGCCGTCGCCCGCCGTGGAGTTTTCGCCGCGAAGGGCGCGAGTGGGAAATCGAGACCCAGGGCGGATTCACCTGCCTGGGCGACTTCCTCGCCACGGCGACCCTGGTGCGCCATGGCGGCGGGCTGATGCAGGCGTACCGCTTCACCGTGCAGGATGCGCTGGACAGTGGCGAGTTGGTGGAGGTGCTTGCCGAGTATGGCGGGACTTCACGGCCGTTCATGCTGATCTACCCGCAGGCGCGGCATATGCCGTTGCGGGTGCGGGTGTTCATCGACTTTCTGGTTGATGAGGGGCATTCGGGCTGAGCGCAGCTATGCTTTTTGCTGCATCGAGCCCCTGTTTCTCGATGAACTTTCCGATTTCCCAGGAGGACGCTTCATGAAATCCATGACACTGCTGGTGATTGCTTCTGTGCTGAGTGTTGCCGCCCATGCTGACCCTGCCAGCAATTGCGACGCGAAGATCAAGAACCTGGAAGACATCCACAAGGCCAGTGGCCAAGCGCTGCATGGCGGCATGGCCCATGACTTCAAAGAGCACCTGAAAACGGCCAAGGCGGCTCGCGAAAAAGGCGACATGGCCCAGTGCCAGGCCTCGGCGGACCAGGCTTTGACCATCTACAACAAGGCGCGCAACAAGTAGGCAAGGCTGTGGAGCGGGCAAGCCCGCTCCCACAGTGGGGCGCGCAAGTTATCGGGTTTTGCGCGCCTCAGAACCACCGATCGCTTTTCTTGCGCCCCCGGGTCAGCGCCGGCAAGATCAAACCGGCCAGCAACCCCGCCCCGGCAATGCTGCCGCCATACACCATGTAACGCATCATCACCTGCTTGTTCTCATCGCCCAGGCGCGCCTGGGTGTCGCGCAGGCTCGACTGGCTCTGGTCGAGCTGCTCGTTGAGCGCCTTGTTGCGCGCTTCCAGCTCATCGATCAGCTGCTTGCGCGAATCCAGGGTTTCCTGCATGCCCTGCACGCGGTTCTTCCAACTGTCATCGATGCTCTTCAACTGCCCGGAAAGGTCGGCCACCTGGGCGTCCAGCTGCGGCAGGCGATCGCCCTGGCCTGGCACCGACTGCAGGTCGCTGGTGAGGATCCACACCAGGTCGCCGTTCTGCCCGCGCACCTGGCTGTAGTTGCCCTGGCTGCCGACCAGGGTGAGTTTCTGCCCGGACTTGAGCGTGCCGACGATGCGGTGGCCGTCGGTCGGGCCACTGCGCACGTAGGTGCTCAGGCTGTCACTGACCCAGCGCGCATCGCTGGCCGGCTCTTCGGCATGCACGGGGGCGGCGAGGGCCACCAGGGCGGCGAGCAAGGTGCCGCGCAGGGCTGGGAGGGCGAGGGAGGCTGGGCGGGATTCAGGCATGTTGGGTCTTCGCTGCAACAGGAAATATAGGCCCGGTGATGGCACGGGCCGGCGAACTGGTCGGTGAATTGACCGTCAGCGAAAGACCGTATTTTTGTAGGCAGGTTCACTGACGGAGGCAGGAATTGTCTGCAGAATGTTGCAAGTGGCGAGCTAGAGCGCCTCGCCCGGCGAGCGCCCACCCGGCTCGGCGCGGTGGGCTTGCCCGGGGCAACGTCACTGCCGCGAAGCGCCGGCGTGAAGGGGCAGATCGGCGATGTAGTCACCCAGCTTGCGCCCCAGGCCATGGTCGTCCTGCTGCAGCAGCACGTCGAACAGCAGCTGGCTGAGGCTGGAGCGCGGCGCCAGCGTTTCCTCGTTCGGCAGGTTGAACTGCCACTGCTGCCTCAGCGCCCGTTCGCCCATCGACAACATGCTGGCGGCCAGCGTGCTGCTGGCGTGGCGCTTGGTCACGTGGGTGCGGGTGATGTAGGTCAGCGCACCGCGTATGGCGCTGTCGGCCAGCAGCCAGGCATGGCGCACCGGGTGCGCCATGAGCAGCTGGGCGGCCATCTCCAGGGCCTTTATCCGGGTGTCGAAGGGCAGCCCGTGTTCCGTGCAGCGGGTGGCGAGGTGGGCGTAGACCTCCTCGGCCGAGAGCGCCTCGATCAGCGCGATGATCTGCACCCGCCACTGCGGCAGCGGGCCCGCCGACAGCTCCTTGTGCAACACCCGGTACAGCTGCGCCAGGTTCGTGCGCTGATAGCCGTCCAGGCTGACATTGGCGACCCAGTGCACCTTTTTCTGCCAGGCCTTGGGCGCCAGGTCGTTGCTGAAGGCATCCAGGGGCGAGTCGGGGTCGACCAGCAGCACCGATTCTTCGTGCAGCACCTGCAGTATCTCGGTGTCCATGGCCTTCGAAGGGCTGACCCGGGCCTCTTGGCCAGCCTGATCTGCGGGCATCAGGCAATTGCGCTGGGTGTCCATGCGCACCTCGAGCATGGCCAGCAACTGCAGCTTGCGGGTGAACGAGAGGGTGTGCAGCAGCAGCGGTTTGCGTTTTGCCAGCGACCAGTGCGCCTTGACCCGCTTGCGCTGGTCGACGGCCTGCGCCTGCCTCGCCGCTTCGCGCGCATCCAGGCACGGCCGGCAGGTGCAGTCACGGCGCCAGCGCGAGCGGTCGGGGAAGTAGTGGCGGTGCGCGCAGGTCTTGCAGAACGCCAGGTTCTCGTTCCAGCTGTGGGTCGTCCTGCTCTTGCGCCGTTCGAACAGGCTGGCCTCGCAGTACGGGCAGGCCAGCGCGGGGCAGGGCACGGGAGGGAAGGTCTTGATCAGGCTGCTGGGCGCCACGTCGATGTCGTAACGTTTGATCAAGAGGGCAATTTTTTCACCGCTGATGTATTCGCTGTACAACGCCTCGACCTGGTCAGCGGTAAGGTGTTGCAGCTTCGCTTCGAATTCGGACAAACCTGATTCTCCCTGCGTAAAGTCGCCTGTTGAGTACGTCAGGGATCATGCTGGCTGCCGAAGCATGCTGTGAAGTGGCTAGCCTGTAGGATAAATCGCTGAAAATCGTAGTACTTCTCCGAACGTGAAATATGTGCCGCCGCGAACGCGACGAAGGGCAGGCCCTCGGCGTCGCCTGCACGGGCACAGGCACTAGACTCAAAGGCTCACTGTTCATCCCTGGAGCCTTTGATCATGACTGCCAAGAACACGATCTGCCTGTGGTTCAACCAGGACGCTGAAGAGGCGGCAAACTTTTATGCCAAAACCTTCCCCGACAGCCGGGTGATCGCCGCGCACCCCGCGCCCAGCGACTACCCCTCGGGCAAGGCCGGCGATGTGATCACCGTCGAGTTCACGGTCATGGGCATCCCCTGCGTGGGGCTCAATGGCGGCCCGACGTTCAAGCACAGCGAGGCGTTTTCGTTCCAGGTCAGCACCGAGGACCAGGCCGAAACCGACCGCTTGTGGGACGCCATCGTCGGCAATGGTGGCGAAGCCAGCGTGTGCGGCTGGTGCAAGGACAAGTGGGGGATTTCCTGGCAGATCTGCCCACGGATTCTCATCGAGGCGCTGGGCAACCCGGACCGGGCGGCAGCCAAGCGCGCGTTCGAGGCGATGATGAACATGGGCAAGATCGATGTGGCGGCGATCGAGGCGGCGTTGCGTGGGTGAGTAGGCGCCTCAAACCCTGCTCAAGCGAATGATCTGCCGAGCACAAAACGTCCCTGTCAGAATCACCCCGAACAACCGCAGCGTCTGCATCGCCAGCACCAGCCCCACATCGGCATGGGTTTCCACCGCAATGATCGCCATGGCATCCAGCCCACCCGGGCTGGTGGCCAGGTACATCGACAGGAAATCCACCCCCATCGCCCAGGCCAGGCCCCAGGCGCACACCGCGCACAGCACGATCAGCGCCAACGCCCCGGCAATCATGGTCGGCAGCCGCTTCCACACATAGCGCAGCGTCTGCCGGTCGAAGCGCAAGCCGATGTAGCAACCAATCGCTGCATAAGCGAACGCCAGCAAGGGTTCCGGCAGGTGGATGGTCAGCAACCCGCTCAATTGCAAGGCCGCCCCCAGCAGCAGCGGCATCAGCAGCGCACCCGCCGGCATGCGCTTGCCCACCACTAGCCCAACCATCACCACCGCCAGGCTGAGCAAGGTATCCAGCCAGGGCGTGGCAGCAGGTGCCAGCGCAGCGCTGGCGGCAGGCGCAGCGCCAGGGGTGGCGCCGAGCAGGTGGCTGACCAGCGAGCCGACCATCACCACGCACACCACCCGCACGTACTGCATGGTCGCCACCACGCGCCCGTCAGCGCCGTTCTCCTCGGCCATCGACACCATCGCCGAAGCCGCGCCCGGCGCCGTGCCCCACGCCGCGGTGCTGCCGGGGATGCCGCCCAGGCGCACGGTGCCCAGGCCGACCAAGGCACTGAGCAGCACGGTAATCAAGGTGGCCAGCAGCATCAGGTGCCAGGACTGGGCCATCGACACCAGCACCGCCCAGCTCACCGAGTGGGCCACCAGCAGCCCGACGCAGCCCTGGCCGAAGCGGAACACATAGCGATGCAGGCTCAGGCGCGCACCGCACACGGCGAAGACGATGGCCACCAGCATCGGGCCGAGAAACAACCCGGCCGGCACGGCCAGGGCATGCAGCGCCTGGCCGGCGGCGCTGGCGCAGAGCAACAGGGCAAGCCATTGCAGATAGGGTCTGGAGCAGGTGGAGAGGGCGTTGGGCAATGTCGATACTCCTTGCGCAGCGATAACGCGGGGCTGGCAGCGCCAGCGGAGAAAATTATCGACGGGCCAATCGATCAAGTCTATTTTCTACTTTTGATAAATCCATAACTGAAATTCATCGATCATGGACCTGCGCGACCTCACCTATTTCGAAACCATCGCCGAACTCGGCCACCTGGGCCGCGCCGCCGAGCGCCTCAACCGCAGCCAGCCGGCCCTGACCAAGAGCATTCAGCGCCTGGAAGAGTCGTTGGGCACTCGGCTGTTCCAGCGTGATGGCCGGCGCATCAAGCTCACCGATGTCGGCAAGCTGTTGCTCGCCCGTGGCAAGCAGTTGCAGCTGAACATCGCCGAAACCGAGCGCGAGGTGCGCGACTTCGCCAACGGGCTGGTCGGCAACATCCGCCTGGGCTGCGCGGCGAGCATGGCCGACCACTTGCTGGCGCACCTCACGGCGGCGTTGCTGGAGCGTGCGCCGCAGGTGACCTTGAAGCTGTCCATCGCCCAGGACGATGTGCTCAAGGAATCGCTGCGCGCCGGCCGGCTGGATGTGATCATTGCGCCGCAGATCGCCGACGACCCGCAGTTCACCAGCCACCCCATCCTCGAAGACGAGGCGGTGGTGGTGGCCAGCGCCGAACACCCGGTGTTCGCCGGCCCCATCGCCCTCAAGGACCTGTGCCAGTACCGCTGGGTGCTGGCCGGCCCGACCGTGACCGCCCGGCGCTGGATCGACAACGTGTTCATCGAGCACCAGCTGCCGGCGCCGCAGGTGCAGGTCGAGACCAACGCGATTTCCCTGCTGCCACGGCTGATCGCCCGCACCCAGCTGCTGAGTTTTGCCGCCCGGGAAACCCTGGAGCATGGCCTGGGCGCATCGTGGTTGCGCGAAGTGCCATTGCCGCAGACCACCATGCGCAGGACCGTGGCCGTGTCGGTGCGCACCGATGGCTACCTGTCGCCGGCGGCGCAGGCTTTGGTCGCGTTGTTGAAGGAGCAGGGGCGCAGCTTCTTCGAGCGCGATTGACGGCTCAGCGCGCGGCCATGCTCAGCAGCCATTCGATCAGCACCTGCAGGCGCCGCGGCATGGGCGCATGGGCCGGGTGCACCAGGTAGTAGCCATGCTTGCCCACCGTCAGGAAGTCGCCGAAGGGGAGCACCAGTTGGCCATCGGCCAGCTGTTCGCGCACCAGCTGCTCGCGGCCCATGGCGATACCGGCATGATGCACGGCCGCCAGGCTGCACAGGTCGGAGCGGTCGAAGGTCAGAAAGCGCGCCGCCTGCACCTCGGGCCAGCCGGCCGCACGCCGCCACAACTGCCACTCGGCATCGAAGGCAGCGTTGTCCCAGGCCGCCACATCGTGCAGCAGGGTGCTGCCGCGCAGGGCGTCTGGCCGGTTGCTCAGGCCCTGTTGCCGGGCGTAGTGCGCCGAGCAGACCGGGGCAATGCGTTCGGCCATCAGGCGGGTGCTGACCAGGCCTGGGTGATCGCCATCCGAAAAACACAACAGCAGGTCGACCTGCCGCGTGCGGTAGTCGATGCGCTCGTTGCCCACGCGCACATCCAGCTGGATATCCGGGTAGCGGGCGCTGAAGTCGGCAAGCTTGGGCACCAGCCAGCACTGCGCCACCGACGGCCGTACATGGAAGGTCAGTTGCCCGGCCACCTGTTCGTCCGAGCGCGCCTGCAGCGCTTCGTTCAGCGTGTCCATGGCCTGCTGCATGCTGCGGTAGATGCGCTCGCCGTCCTCGGTCAGCAGCACTTGGCGCGGCAGGCGCTGGAACAGTTTCAGTGCAAGCTCCGCCTCCAGCCGGGCGATGCGGTGGCTGACCGCACTGGCCGTCAGGCACAGCTCGTCGGCGGCGCGGGCGAAGCTCAGGTGCCGCGCCGCGACCAGGAAGGTATGCAGGTTGGCCAGGTGGGCACCGCTGAGCTCGCGCATGTGCTCAGCCCCGGCCCTTGGCCAGGTAGGCGGCGTATTCCTCGGCCGGCACCATGCTGCCGCCGGTGCCCCAGACCAGGTGCGTGGCATTGGCCATGCGCGCCGCTGTCAGCGCCATGCGTTCAAGGTAGGGGGCGGCCTGCAGCACCCGCAGCATGCCCGGCACACCGGCCAGCGCCGAGGGCTCCAGGCGCGCCTGCTCCTGGTCGTGGGCCAGTACCAGCAGGCGGTACAGCTGTTCGTCGCTGACGGTGTAGTAGCCATCGAGCAAACGCTGCATGGCCTTGCCGACGAAACCGGACGGGCGGCCCACCGCCAGGCCGTCGGCGGCGGTGACGTTGTCGATGGCAAAATCCTGCACGCACACCTCGTCGTGCAGCCCGGTGTACACCCCCAGCAGCATGCAAGGCGAGTGGGTCGGCTCGGCGAACAGGCAATGCACGTGGTCGCCGAACGCCAGCTTCAGGCCGAAGGCCACGCCACCAGGGCCGCCGCCCACGCCGCAGGGCAGGTAGACGAACAGCGGGTGCTCGGCGTCCACCGCGATGCCTTGCGCCTGAAATTGCAGCGCCAGCCGCTCGGCCGCCACGGCATAGCCGAGGAACAGGTGCGGCGAGTTCTCGTCATCGACGAAGTAGCACAGCGGGTCGCCGGCAGCCTGCTGGCGCCCCTGGGCCACGGCCACGCTGTAGTCGGACGGATGCTCGACCACGCTCACGCCGTTGGCGCGCAGCTTGTCCTTCTTCCACTGGCGGGCATCGGCCGACATGTGCACGGTGGCCTGGAAGCCCAGCTTGGCGCTCATGATGCCGATCGACAGGCCAAGGTTGCCGGTGGAGCCGACCGCGACCTTGTACTGGCTGAAGAACTGCCGCGCCGGCGCCTCGGCCAGCACGCGGTAGTCGCTGCCCAGGGTGATCAGGCCCGCCTCCAGAGCCAGGTCCTCGGCATGCTTGAGCACTTCGTGGATGCCGCCACGGGCCTTGATCGAGCCGGAAATCGGCAACTCGCTGTCGGCCTTGAGCCACAGCTTGCCGGCAGTCTCAAGGCCAGCTTCCTGCAGCAGGGTGCGCTGCAGGTTGGGCAGCGCGCGTAAGGGCGACTCGATGATCCCGGCGCTGGCGGCGGTATCCGCAAACACCGTGGCCAGGTACGGCGCAAAGCGCTGCAGGCGGGCGCTGGCAGCCTGCACATCGGCAGCGCCCAGGCCGACGTCGCCCAGGGCCTCGGCTGCCGGGGCGATGGCCGGGTTGAACCATTGGGTTTCGCGCAGCGCGACCAGGTCCTCGATCAACGGGTGGGAGGCGCACCATGCATCGAGGGTTTTTCCGTGAATCATCGCAGGCGTTTCCTGTGCTGGGGTCGGGTTGTTCGCAGGCATTAGAAAACACTGCGCCAAGGCTGACAAACGACGGCTGCTCAGGCCATGGATGATGCTGCGTCAGGTGCAGCCTGCTGGGCGATCAGCGCCAGGCAGCGCTGCACCATCGGGCTCATGTCGCCCTTGCGCCGGCTGAGGATGATCGGGCTGACCGCGCCGGTGTCGAGCAGGCTTGCGTATTCGATATCGGTGCGGTGCTGCTGCTGCACCGATTCGGGCACCAGGGTCACGCCAAGGCCCACGGCAACCAGGCCGATGGCGGTCTGCAGCTCGTTGGCCCACTGGCTGACCTTGAGGCTCATGCCGTGGTGGGCGAACAGCGCGAGGATGTGGTCGGCATAGCTGGGCCTGGGGTTGGCCGGGTAGAGCACGAAGGCCTCGCGCGCCAGCTGCGCCAGCGACAGGGGCGCACCGGCCAGGGCGTGGCCCTTGGGCAGCACGGCCACCAGCGGGTCTTCGCGCAGCACCTGCTGCTGGATCGCCGGGTCGTCGATGCGGATGCGGCCGAAGGCGATGTCGATGCGCCCGCTTTTCAGCGCCTCGACCTGCTGCAGGGTGGTCATCTCGCTCAGGCCCAGCTCCAGTTCGCTGTCCTGGCGCAGTTCGCGGATCAGCTCCGGCAGCACGGTGTACAGGGTCGAGGGGGCAAAGCCGATGCCCAGCCACTGGCGCTGGCCCTGGCCAATGCGCCGGGTGTTTTCGCTGATGTTGTCCAGCTGCTGCAGCAGGGTGCAGGTCTGCTCATGGAAGAAACGCCCGGCCTCGGTCAGGCGCAGCGGCCGCTCGCGCACCACCAGCAAGGTACCCAGCTGTTCCTCGAGCTGGCCGATCTGCCGGCTCAGTGGCGGCTGGGCCATGTGCAGCAGCTCGGCGGCGCGGGTGAAGTTCAGGGTTTCGGCCAGGACCTTGAAGTAGCGAAGGTGGCGCAGCTCCACGAGACCTCCTGGGTATGGTGGGAGATTCATTTGATA
This sequence comes from Pseudomonas sp. UBA6315, assembly GCF_002438125.1. Classification (NCBI taxonomy): domain Bacteria; kingdom Pseudomonadati; phylum Pseudomonadota; class Gammaproteobacteria; order Pseudomonadales; family Pseudomonadaceae; genus Pseudomonas; species Pseudomonas sp. UBA6315. The sequence continues at coordinate 597 of NZ_DJTF01000053.1, read as the reverse complement.
TTGGACGGCCCTCAGGTTCTCGCGCAATGCTTGAATAATCAAGTAAATGTAGTATCGGATCTGCGCCCTGCAGCCCGATTTGACGGGACTTCCCAACCATGACAAACGCCCTGATCGAGCGTATCGACGCGATCATCGTCGACCTGCCGACCATCCGCCCGCACAAGCTGGCCATGCACACCATGCAGCAGCAGACCCTGGTGGTCCTGCGCGTCAAATGCAGCGACGGCGTCGAAGGCCTCGGCGAGGCCACCACCATCGGCGGCCTGGCCTACGGCTACGAGAGCCCCGAGGGCATCAAGGCCAACATCGACGCGCACCTGGCGCCGGCGCTGATCGGCCTGCCGGCCGACAACATCAACGCCGCCATGCTCAAGCTCGACAAGCTGGCCAAGGGCAACACCTTTGCCAAATCCGGCATCGAAAGCGCGCTGCTCGACGCCCAGGGCAAGCGCCTGGGTCTGCCGGTCAGCGAACTGCTCGGCGGGCGCGTGCGCGACAGCCTGGAAGTGGCCTGGACCCTGGCCAGCGGCGACACCGCCCGCGACATCGCCGAGGCCGAGCACATGCTGGACATCCGCCGCCACCGGCTGTTCA
>NZ_DJTF01000127.1:17709-48530 GCF_002438125.1 Pseudomonas sp. UBA6315 | reverse complement strand
GACCTGGCCAAGGTCTTCGACCCGTTCTTCACCACCAAGCCGGTGGGCGAAGGCCTCGGCCTGGGCCTGGCCATTTCCTATGGCATCATCATCGATGCCGGCGGCCAGCTGCAGGCCGAGAACCTGCCAGGCGGCGCCCGCCTGAGCCTTGCCCTGCCCCGTGACCTGGAGCCTGTATGTTGAATTCGGTGATCGTCGTCGATGATGAAGCGAGCATCCGCAGCGCCGTCGAACAGTGGTTGAGCCTGTCCGGCTTCAGCGTGCAGCTGTACGCCCGCGCCGAGGAATGCCTGGCACACCTGCCGCGGCATTTTCCCGGGGTGATCATCAGCGATGTACGCATGCCCGGCATGGGCGGCCTGCAGTTGCTCGAACGCCTGCAGGCCGATGACCCGGACCTGCCGGTGATCCTGCTGACCGGCCATGGCGATGTGCCAATGGCGGTGGAGGCCATGCGCAACGGGGCCTACGACTTCCTGGAAAAACCCTTCACCCCGCAGCATCTGCTGGGCAGCCTGCGCCGGGCCCTGGAGAAACGCCAGCTGGTGCTGGAGAACCGCCGCCTGCATGAACAGGCCGACCTCAAGTCGCGCCTGGAAGCCACCCTGCTGGGGATGTCCCAGGGCCTGCAGCAGCTGCGCCGCCAGGTGCTGGACCTGGCCAACCTGCCGGTCAATGTGCTGATCCGGGGCGAGACCGGCAGCGGCAAGGAACGCGTCGCCCGCTGCCTGCACGACTTCGGCCCACGGGCTGGCAAGCCCTTCGTCGCGCTCAACTGCGCGGCGATCCCCGAGTCGCTGTTCGAGGCCGAGCTGTTCGGCCACGAGAGCGGCGCCTTCACCGGGGCGCAAGGCAAGCGCATCGGCAAGCTGGAATACGCCAATGGCGGCACGGTGTTTCTCGACGAGATCGAAAGCATGCCCTTGGCCCAGCAAGCCAAATTGCTGCGCGTGATCCAGGAACAGAAACTGGAGCGGCTGGGGGCCAACCAGAGCATCAGCGTCGACTTGCGGATCATCGCCGCCACCAAGCCCGACCTGCTCGAGGAGGCGCGCGCCGGGCGTTTTCGCGAAGACCTGGCCTATCGCCTGAACGTCGCCGAACTGCGCCTGGCACCGCTGCGCGAACGGCGCGAGGACATCCCGTTGTTGTTCGAGCATTTCGCCCGAGCGGCAGCCGAAAAGCTCGGCCGCAGCGCACCGCCGCTGGCCGGGGCGCAATTGGCCCAGCTGCTGTCGCACGACTGGCCGGGCAATGTGCGCGAGCTGGCCAATGCGGCGGAGCGGCATGCCCTGGGCCTGGGTTCGCCGAGCCTGGAGGGTGCGCCCGCCAGCCAGTCACTGGCCGAACAGATCGAAGCTTTCGAGGCGCAATGCCTGCGCGCGGCGCTGCGTGCGCACAAGGGTGAGATCAAGGGCGTGATGGAAGCGCTGCAGCTGCCACGGCGGACATTGAACGAGAAGATGCAGCGCCATGGCTTGGTGCGCGAGGATTTCGTCTCGCGCGAATAAGCGGAAATCCGCCTATTGGGCGCATTCGATGAGCGGGAAACCGCTTATCCTCGGGTTTTTCGGAGCTGCTTTGCAGCCCATCGCGGCCAAGCCCGCGCCTACGCAGTACGCGCCACACGTGGGCTGATGCCCTCGAATGGATCGCTGTGCACCCAATTGGCACAGCTCGTGCAAAACCCTTCTCAAGCTGCGCCCAGGCGCGCTCCACAAAAACAACGAGAAGGTATCCCTGATGGATAACGCCACCTCCCTGCCCGCCGGGGCGGCCATCGCGCCCGCCGCAGAAAAAACCACCGCCAGCCGCCTCAAGTCGATCTTCAGTGGCTCCATCGGCAACATGGTCGAATGGTACGACTGGTACGTCTACGCCGCATTCTCGCTGTACTTCGCCAAGGCCTTCTTCCCCGCCGGCGACTCCACCGCGCAACTGCTCAACACCGCCGCGATCTTCGCCGTGGGCTTCCTCATGCGCCCGATCGGTGGCTGGCTGATGGGCCTGTACGCCGACCGCAAGGGCCGCAAGGCCGCACTGATGGCCTCGGTATTGCTGATGTGCGCAGGCTCGCTGGTCATCGCCCTGACCCCAGGCTATGAAACCATCGGCGTGGCTGCCCCGGTGCTGCTGGTCATCGCCCGCCTGATGCAAGGCCTGTCGGTGGGTGGCGAATACGGCACCTCGGCCACCTACCTCAGCGAAATGGCCAGCAAGGACCGCCGCGGCTTCTTCTCCAGCTTCCAGTACGTGACGCTGATCTCCGGCCAGCTCATCGCCCTGGCGGTGCTGATCGTGCTGCAGCAGACCCTGACCACCGAGCAGCTGTATGCCTGGGGCTGGCGCGTACCCTTCGTGATCGGCGCGCTGTGCGCGGTGGTTGCCCTGTACCTGCGCCGCGGCATGGAAGAAACCGCCTCCTTCACCAAGAAGGAAAAGGCCAAGGAAAGCCTGATGCGCACCTTGATGCGCCACCCCAAGGAACTGATGACCGTGGTCGGCCTGACCATGGGCGGTACCCTGGCCTTCTACACCTACACCACCTACATGCAGAAGTACCTGGTCAACACCGTGGGCATGAGCATCAGCGACTCGACCACCATCTCGGCGGCCACGCTGTTCCTGTTCATGTGCCTGCAGCCGGTCATCGGCGGCCTCTCGGACAAGATCGGCCGGCGCCCGATCCTGATCGCCTTCGGCGTGCTCGGCACCCTGTTCACCGTGCCGATCCTCAGCACCCTGCACACCATCCAGACCTGGTGGGGTGCGTTCTTCCTGATCATGGCGGCGCTGATCATCGTCAGCGGCTACACCTCGATCAACGCCGTGGTCAAGGCCGAGCTGTTCCCCACCGAGATCCGCGCCCTGGGCGTCGGCCTGCCGTATGCGCTGACTGTCTCGATCTTCGGCGGCACCGCCGAGTACGTGGCCCTGTGGTTCAAGAGCGCGGGCATGGAAAGCGGCTTCTACTGGTATGTGACTGCGTGCATCGCCTGCTCGCTGCTGGTGTACGCGACCATGAAGGACACCAAGCAGCATTCGCGGATTACCACTGACTGACGGTGATTGCGGTTAAAAAAAGGCGCTCCGTATGAACGGGGCGCCTTTTTTTTGAGGCCTGAAAACCTCGATGCATGCGAATGAGCCGATTAAAAGCGCTATTCGGCTCATTTTGTGAGCCGAATAGCCGGCCTAATCGGCTCATCCCCTCGTTTACTCAGGACATCTCCAACGCCTGACGCGGCTCACGGCGCTGGTACCAGGTCGCCATCAGCACCAGCACCAGCAGCACGCCGCCCAATACGGCGGAAGAGCCGATGGTGCCGAAGTCCAGGCCGCCTTTCTCGTGCGGCTTGGTCAGGAAGTCGCCCAGGGTGGCGCCAAACGGGCGGGTCAGTACGAAGGCGACCCAGAACAGCACCACGCCGGGGATGCGCGTCCAGTAGCGGGCCAGCACCACCAGGGCGATGGCGCTGCCGATCAGCAGGGCACCGCCGGCAAAGCCCAGGCCCGAATCATCGGCCAGGTAGTCGCCCAGCGCCGTACCCAGGGTGTTGGAGAACAGGATCGCCACCCAGTAGAACAGCTCACCCGTGCGCGTCTTGATGCGGGTGACGTCCAGCGGGTTGCCGCTCAGGCGCCAGACCAGGAAGGTCAGCAAGAGGATGCCGATGAGGATCGCCGAACCCGCTGCATAACCCAGGCCCAGGGTGCGGTCCATGAAGTCGGACATGGTGGTGCCGGCGGTGCTGGTGGAGAGGATCACCAGCCAGTAAAGCATCGGGTGATAGCGGCGCGAGTAAAGCTGGCCGAGCAAGGTCAGCAGGAACACGCTGATCAGCAGCATCGAGCTGACGGCATAGCCAACGTTCAGGGTCATCGACAGCAGGTCGCCGGCCGTCTCGCCCAGGGTGGTTGCGCAGATCTTCATGACCCAGAAGGCCAGGGTGATTTGCGGGAGTTTGTTCATTGTTTGCCGCTCCGGGAAAAGGTGCGGCGATGGTGATCAGCGGTACCTGAAAAATCGGTTGGCGGTATATGAAAAAAGCGTTGATCCCCTAATTGCCTACGCATTCAGGCGCCTTAACCCCTGATTAATGCCACCACGGCATCCTGCCTGTGCTGACAAAAGCGAACTGCTCCGCGGATACGCACCAGGCCATACCTGCTGCGAACTCACGATAGGGGCACCCTTAAACATCGATTAAACCGATTATTTAACGCCAATTTTTGCGCTTTTTAATCGATTTAATCGGCGTAGCATTAAACCCATAGAAACAAGCAACCTCTCGAACCCAACGGAGCAACGACCATGAAAAATAAACTGATCCTTACCCTGGCCTTCTCGGTTTTCGCCACTGGCGCCTTCGCCGAAGATGGCTTCGACCGCACCAACGCCCACAGCTTCGCAGCGGCCCAGAGCCAAGCGGCCACTTACGCTGAAGATGGTTTTGATCGCACTGGCGCACAACGTTTCGCCGAAGACGGCTTCGATCACACCGGCGCACAGCGCTTCGCCGAAGACGGCTTCGACCGCACCGGCGCTCAGCGCTTCGCCGAAGACGGCTTCGACCGCACCGGCGCCCAGCGCTTTGCCGAAGATGGTTTCGACCGCACCAACGCCCACCGCATCAGCTGATCCCTGATGCGAGCAACCCGCCCGGCCCCGGCCGGGCTTGATCATTCCCAGGCGGGAACAAGCTTGGCACACTAGGCGCCTCGTCCCCTCTGGAGGTAGGGCCACAAGCCCCACAGATGTACTACTACGAACCCGCCAAAGGCCACGGCCTGCCCCACGATCCGTTCAACGCCATTGTCGGCCCGCGCCCGATCGGCTGGATCTCCTCCCAGGACCGCGAAGGCCGCCTGAACCTTGCGCCCTACAGCTTCTTCAACGCCTTCAACTACATCCCACCGATCATCGGCTTCTGCAGCGTCGGGCGCAAAGACAGCCTGAACAATATCGAGCAGACCGGCGAGTTCGTCTGGAACCTGGCCACCCGCCCTCTGGCCGAAGCCATGAACCAGAGCTGCGCAGCCGTACCGGCAGAGGTGAACGAGTTCGACCTGAGCGGCTTGACCGCAACCCCGTCGAGCCTGGTCAAGGTGCCCCGCGTGGGCGAAACCCCGGTGGCCTTCGAATGCAAGGTGAGCCAGATCGTCCAACTCAAGCGGGCTGACCAGGAATTGGTGCCGAGCTGGCTGATCCTTGGCGAGGTGGTGGCCGTGCACATCGCCGAGCACCTGCTCAAGGACGGCATCTACGACACCGCGGCCGCCGAGCCGATCTTGCGCGGCGGTGGCCCGGCGGACTACTTCGAACTCGGCAACCTGTTCAAGATGCGCAGGCCGCAGGTGTGATCACCAGATCAGTTCGCCTTCTTCGCCCACGCCATTGAGGCGTTGCAACTCGGCGCCGGCGGCCTCGTCGGCCGCCGTGGCGCTGCTGAACACCTGGCCATCGAGCACCTTGTGAAAGCGCGGCGCACCGCCCATGTTCAGGGCCTTGACCGCGATGGCGGCGTTGTAGCCACCGCCTTGCACCGGGACCATCGCCGAAACCGCTTCGAAATGCGGGAATTCTCTACGTGCCATGTCGCTATCCGCGTCGTTGATCGAGGGGCGGCATTCTACCCCGTGCAGCGGGGCATTCAATCGAAGGTATGCAGGTCGAGGCTGCTGACCACCTGGGCCTGCACCAGCTCGCCGAATACCTCCAGGGTTGGCGAGGCGAAGTAGCCGCTCATCGCCTGCTGGTCGCACCAGCTGCCGCTGAGCAGCCACAGGTCGGCGTCGGCCTGCGAGCGCTGCACGCTGAAACTCAGGCAGCCCGGGGTGCGCAACGAAGGCTCGAGCAAGTCGCGCAGGCGCGCGCCGAGCTCTGCCGAACGGCCGTTGCTGGCGCGGATGAAAGCCAAGTGAGTGACCGGTTGTCGTAGGGCCATTGCACGATCTCCTTGAAGCACACGGACGGAAAAACCAGGCTGCCAAGGTTAGGGGCTGGCCCGCGCGGCGCGTTAGGCCATTACTGCACGTCGATTGCCTGATTCTGCCGCGTGGCAGGATCAGGCAATCGACGTGCAGCTTTCGACTAGCGCCGGCCATTGCCCAAACCTATGCTGCGTCGGTCAGCAGAGGAAAGCCATCATGACCACCGCCCCGTCCCTCGACCCGACCCTGGAAGTGCAACGCCAGGAGCTGGCCGAGCTGATCCGCCGACATGCCGGCGAACCCCATGGCCCGGCCTCGGCCATCGACGACTTGTACCTGGTGCGCTACACCGAAAACGTGCGGTCGGTGCCGACCCTGGCGCAACCGGCCCTGTGCATCCTCGCCCAGGGCAGCAAGAGCCTGTTCCTGGGCGATGAGCAATACGCCTACGACCCGCTGCACTACATGGTGGTTTCGGTGACCTTGCCGTTGAGCGGCGTCAAGCTCGACGCCAGCCCGGAGCAGCCCAGCCTTGGCCTGCGCCTGGACCTCGACCCGGCCGAGATCAGCCAGCTGATTGCCGAAAGCGGGCCGATGCTGGTGCCCAGCCTGCCCTCGGGGCGCGGCCTGTACGTGGAAAGGACCGATCCGCAGATGCTCGATGCCCTGCTGCGCCTGATCCGCCTGCTGGATACGCCGCGCGACATTGCCATGCTGGCACCGCTGTTTCGCCGGGAAATCCTCTACCGCCTGCTGCGTGGGCCGCAGGGCTACCGCCTGTATGAAATCGCCCTGGCCAACAGCCAGACGCACCGGGTGTGCCAGGCCATCACCTGGCTCAACCAGAACTTCCAGCAACCGCTGCGCATCGAAGACCTGGCGCGGGAGGTCAACCTCAGCACCTCGACCTTGCACCACCGGTTCAAGGCCGTGACGTCGATGAGCCCGCTGCAGTATCAGAAACAGCTGCGCCTGCAGGAGGCGCGGCGGCTGATGCTCAATGACGGGCTGGAAGCGGCGGTGGCGGGCTATCGGGTGGGGTATGAAAGCCCGTCACAGTTCAGCCGGGAGTACAGCCGGCTGTACGGGGCGCCGCCGATTCGCGATGTGGCGCGGTTGCGCGCCAGTGCCGGCTGATCAGCCGGCTACCGCCGCCTGCCAGCGGTTCTGGTCCACCTCGATCAAGGTCGGCCCTTTGCGCTCTGCGGCACGCCCCAGGGCAGCCTGCAATTGCTGCACGTCGGCAACCGCCTCGGCCTCGGCCCCCAGTGCCTTGGCCACGCCAATGAAGTCCGGCGTGTGGATGTCCACCCCGACCGGTTCGATGGCACGGTTGACCATGTACTTCTTGATCTCCTCATAGCCCTGGTTATTCCACAGCAGCACGATCAGCGGCACCTGCGCCTCCACCGCGCTGGCCAGCTCCGGCAGGGTGAACTGCAGGCCACCATCGCCAATCAGGCACACCGCAGGCGCGCGCTCGGCCAGCTGTTCGGCACTGCCCAGCCAGGCGCCCATCGCCGCAGGCAGCGCATAGCCCAGGGTGCCGTAGCCGGTCGAGGCGTTGAACCAGCGCCGGGGCGCGGGCATGTCCAGGGTCAGGTTGCCGGTGTACACCGGCTGGGTCGAATCCCCCACCAGGATGGCATTGGGCAGGCGCTCGAGGATGCTGGTCAGCAGGCGTGTCTGGCTCAGGGTCGGCTGGTCCCAGCTGGCCGCCAGGGTGTCGCGCAGCAGCTGTGCACGCGCCGCGCCCCACTGGCTGTCATGGGCTGGGGCTGGCAACACCTGCAAGGCGTCCAGCAACGCCTGCGCGGCCAGCTCGGCATCGGCGACCAAGGCCAGCTCCGGCAGGTAATTGCGCACGGTCTGGTCCGGGTCGATGTCGACCCGCAGCAGGCTGCCGGGGATCTCGAAGCCACCTTTGAACGTCACGTCGTAATCGGTTTCGCCAAGCTCGGTGCCGATAGCCAGCACCACGTCGGCTTCGGCCACCAGCGCGCGGGTGGCCACCAGCGACTGGGTCGAGCCGATCTGCAGCGGGTGCTCGGCCGGCAACAGGCCTTTGGCGTTGATGGTCAGCGCCACCGGCGCCTGCAGGTACTCGGCCAGGCGCGCCAGCGGCGCACCGGCGGCCAAGGCGCCGCCACCGGCGAGGATCAGCGGCTTGCGTGCCTTGGCCAGGCGTTCGGCCATCTGCGCCACGGCCTGCGGCGCCGCGCCTGCGCGGCTGCTGCGCACCGGGCGGCCCGGCAGCAGGTGGTCGGCGGGCTCCACCAGCACATCCAGCGGGATTTCGATGTGCACCGGGCGCGGGCGCGCGCCGTCGAACACGGCAAAGGCGCGAGCCAGTACCTGCGGCAGGTCGTCGGCGCTCATCAGCGTCTGCGAGAAGGCCGCCACACCGGCCACCAGCGCGCCCTGGTTGGGCAGCTCGTGCAGCTTGCCTCGGCCACCGCCCAGTTGATCACGCGACTGCACGCTGGAAATCACCAGCATGGGGATCGAGTCGGCATAGGCCTGGCCCATGGCAGTGGTGATGTTGGTCATGCCGGGGCCGGTGATGATGAAGCACACGCCGGGTTTGCCACGGGTACGTGCGTAGCCATCAGCCATGAAGCCGGCGCCCTGCTCGTGGCGCGGGGTGATGTGGCGGATGGATGAAGCCGCCAGGCCTCGGTACAGCTCCACGGTGTGCACACCGGGAATGCCGAAGACATGGTCCACACCATAGCCTTCAAGGAGTTTGACCAGTACTTCGCCGCAGGTTGCCATGGGTTTCACCTTGCATCTTGTTGGAGATCTGCCCCCATTGGACCCAACCCGCGGCTATCGCCACAATGCAAAAAAACACATACTAGCCATGTCCTGTAATCATGGCTTATCGCAATGAAACGCCTACCGCCCCTGCCCGCCCTGCATACGTTTCTGGTCACCGCCCAGCACTGCAATTTCACCCGCGCCGCCCAGAAGCTGCATATCACCCAGGGCGCGGTCAGCCGGCAGATTGCCGGGCTCGAAGAGCACCTGGGCTATGCCCTGTTCCAGCGCCAGGCGCGTGGCCTGAGCCTGACCCGCGAGGGGCAGGACTGGCTGCCGCGGGTGCAACAGGTATTTGCATTGATCGAGCAAGGCGTGCGCGAGGTGGGTGGGCGCAGCGCCACCTTGCAGCTCAAGGCGCCGACCTGCGTGATGCGCTGGCTGCTGCCGCGCCTGATGGAATGGCAGGCGCTGCGCCCGGACGTGCCGGTGGAGCTGACCACCACGGTGCAGCACGGCGTGGATTTTCGCCGCGAGGGCTTCGATGCGGCGGTGGTCTATGGCGACGCGCCGAATCATGGGCTGCACGTGCGCAAGCTGTTCGACGAACAACTGACCCCTGTGTGTGCGCCCTCGCTGCTGGCGGGGCCTGTGCCGCTGAGGGAGGTCGCCGACCTCAAGCGCCATATGCTGCTGCACCCCTCGCGCGATGAGCATGACTGGCGGCTATGGCTGCAGGCCGCAGGTGCCGCCCTGGATGGCCAAGGGCCCAGGCAGCATTTCGAAACCCTGGACATGGCCATGGCGATGGCCTCGCAGGGGACCGGCGTGGCCATTGGTGATCGGGCGCTGATCGGCGACGACCTCAACAGCGGCAGGCTGTGCATGCCGTTCGGGCTCAAGGTGCTGACGGGCAAGGGCTATTACCTGGCGTGTCAGCCGAGGAACGTGCCGGCGGGGCTGGTCGAGTTGATGGATTGGTTGCAGGGCCGGGCTGAGCAGTAAAGAGCCAGGCAGCCCCTTGTGGGAGCCGGCTTGCCGGCGATGAGGCCAGGGCAGGCAACGCCGGCTCGCCTGTGCGGGCCCTATCGCCGGCAAGCCGGCTCCCACAGAGAGGGTGGAGCAGCGCCGGCTCAGTAGCCGACGGTGAACCGCTGCCGCGAGTGCGCCGGTTTTTCCAGCTCATCGATCATCGCGATGGCGTAGTCGGCAAAGCTGATCCAGCTCTTACCATCGGCGCCGATCAGCAAATGGTCCTTGCCCAAGGTGTAGTGCCCGGTGCGCTCGCCTTCGACGAACTCCGCCGACGGCGAGAGGAAGGTCCAGTCCAGGTTCTGCTCCTGGCGCAATTGCTCAAGGAACCTTGCCCCGGCACTCGCTTCAGCCTTGTAGGCCTCTGGAAAGTCCGGGCTGTCGATGACCCGGTGCCCGGAAGGCAGCAGCAGGCTGCCGGCGCCGCCCACCACCAGCAGGCGCTTGACCCCGGCCCGCTTGACCGGCTCGATGATCGCGTGCGGCTCGATGGTGGCGAAATGTGCCGCGCTCAGCACCGCGTCCACTCCTGCCAGTGCCTTTTGCAGCGCCGCGCTGTCGGTGACATCCAGCGCCTGTACCGTAACCCCCGCCCGGCCCTGCAGCCGTGAAGGGTCACGGGCAATGGCCAGCACACTGTGCCCGCGGCGCAGGGCTTCTTCCAGCAGTTGGCTGCCAGCCCGGCCGGTAGCGCCGATGATTGCAATCTTGCTCATGGGAAACACTCCATCAAGTGAACGGAATTACCACTTCATCTCGCCCTTGGCGACCTTGGCGCTGAGCTCCAGCGAGCTTTCATCGGCAAGGCCCGGGTAACGCTTGCTCATGGCCGCGACCAACGCCCCGGCATCTTTTGCCTTGGCGGTTTCGGCATCGAAGTCACGAATGTAGTTCGCGGTGAAGCGCACTGCCTCCAGCGAACGGCTGCTTTGGCCCATGAAGTGGCCGGGGATGACCGTGCGCGGCGCCAGCTTTTCGATCTGCGCCAGCGTGCCGAGCCAGTCGGCATGGGACTTGGGCGACTGGGTGTCGGCCATCCACACATGAATGTTCTCTGCCACCACCACGCCGCCGACCACGGCCTTGATCGACGGGATCCAGACGAAACTGCGTTCAGGTTGCGGGCCATCCAGGCCCATCACCTCAAGGGCCTGGCCTTCCAGCAACAGCCGGTTGCCATCGAGTACCTGCGGCACCACCAGCCGGGCGGGTTTGTCGGCGCCCATCTGCGGGCCCCAGTAGGCCAGCTTGGCGTCCTTGGTCTGGCGGATATGCGCCACCGTGGCCGCCGAGGCCAGGACCTTGGCATCCGGGAAGGCCTGGGTCAGGGTGTCGAGGCCGAAGTAGTAGTCCGGGTCGCCATGGCTGATGTAGATGGTCGTCAACTGCTTGCCGCTGGCCCGCAGGCGCTGCACCAGCTGCTCGGCCTGGGCCTTGCCGAACTGGGCATCGACCAGGATCGCGTCCTTCTTGCCGGTCACGATCACCGAGCTGACCGGAAAGATCGCCTCGTGCCCGGGGTTGTAGACTTCAAGGTGCAGCGGCTCGGCCGCCAGCACCGGGCCGGTCAGCACTACACAGGCCAGCAACAGGCCGCGCAAAGGCGTGAAAAGAGACATCGCAAGCACTCACTCGTAGAAGAATGCCTCACAGCTTAGTTGCCCGATCCGTAACAAAAAATGCGATGCTCAGACATAGTTTGTTTCTGAAATCGGGCAAATCATGGACCGTCTTAACGCCATGCGCGTATTCGTCACCGTCGTCGACCTGGGCAGCCAATCGGCGGCGGCGGATCATCTGCAACTGTCACGGCCTGTGGTTTCACGCTATTTGGCCGAGCTGGAAGACTGCGTCGGCGCGCGGCTGATGCAGCGCACCACGCGCAAGCTGAGCCTGACCGCCGCCGGCCAGCAGACCTTGCCCCGCTGCCGCCAGCTGCTGGAGCTGGCCGGCGACCTGCAAACCGCCGTGCGCCAACCCGATGACGCGCCGCGCGGGCAGTTGCGCATCAGCGTCAGCACCTCGTTCGGCCAGGCACAGTTGGTGGACGCAGTGGCCGAGTATGTGCGCCGCTATCCCGGCGTGAAGGTGGAACTGCAGATGCTCGACCGCACCGTGAACCTGGTGGACGAGCGCATCGACCTGGCCATCCGCACCAGCAACGACCTGGACCCCAACCTGATCGCCCGGCGCCTGACCGTGTGCCGCTCGGTGGTGTGCGCGGCCCCGGCCTACCTGCGCGAACGCGGCACACCGCAGCGGGTCGAGGAGTTGAGCCAGCACAATTGCCTGACCCACGCCTACTTCGGCCACAGCCTCTGGCATTTCGAGGTGGACGGCCAGCAGGTCGCGGTGCCGGTGGACGGCAACATCAGCGCCAACGAAGCGATGACCTTGCAAAAGGCGGCGCTGGCTGGCGCGGGGGTCGCCATGCTGCCGACCTACCAGGCCGCGGCGGCGCTGCACAGCGGCGAGCTGGTGCGCCTGCTGCCCGAGGCGCGGCCACGGGAGCTGAACTTGAATGCGGTGTACACGTCTCGCAAGCACATGCCGGCAACCTTGCGCAGCATGCTGGACTTTCTCGCGCAGCGCTTCACCGCGGAGCCTGAGTGGGACCGCTAGCCGGCGGCGCCGGTCACTCCTCGACGCTCATGTATTCCTTGGCCCAGCGGATGTAGTCCTCAGGCTGGGTATAGGTGTGCGAGAGCTCGGTGGCGCTGAGGTTCTCGGACTTGTTCTGCTGGCCACGCTGCAGGCGCAGGCAATCGTAGGTGGCCTTGATCGAGGCGAAGTAGGCGGCGTGGCCGTCGACCACGATGCGCACGCCCAGGCGCGCCAGGCGCTCGTCGTCGCGCAGGTTGGGGTTGGCGTAGGTCACCAGCATCAGCGGCACGGTCAGGTGCTCGGCGATCTGCTCGAGCTGCTCGAAATCCTTCACCCCCACCATGCAGATACCGTCGGCGCCGGCCTTCTGGTAGCTCTGGGTGCGCACGATGATCTCTTCGGTGCTGAGCACGCCGGCATTGGTGCGGGCGATGATCGACAGCGAGGAATCGACCCGCGCCTCCAGCGCCGCGCGGATCTTGCCCACGCCCTCGTCCACCGGGATCAGGTCGGTGGACTTGCGCCCGAACTGGGCCGGCAGCAGGGTGTCCTCGATGGTCAGCGCGGCCACGCCGGCACGCTCGAGCTCGATGACCGTGCGCATCACATTGAGCGCATTGCCGTAGCCGTGGTCGGCGTCGGCCAGCACCGGCAGCTGAGCCACGCGGCCGATGCGGGTCGCCTGCTCGACGAATTCGCTGAGGGTGATCAGGGCGAAGTCCGGCGCTGCCAGTACCTGCAAGGATGCGACCGAACCGCCAAGAATGCCGACTTCGAAGCCCAGGTCGGCGGCAATGCGCGCCGACATCGGGTCGAACACCGAAGCTGTGTGGTAGCAGGCACCTGAAGCGAGCAGCTCGCGGAAGGCAAAACGCAGATCTTGATGGGAAGCCTTGGGCATGATCACTCCGCTAAATACGTGAAAATTGAACGGTTGCTACCGACCCCTGAATCGGGTCTACCTGACCTGTTCCAACCGTCGCCATCTGGGCGGTCATGCTCGACATGCAGGCAGAGGAATAAAAGGTGTGGGAGACAGCGACACGCAAACCGGCGGCTCTTGGTTGCACCAAGCTGGTGCGAGCCCCGGTTTTCAGCCTCTGCGGTACAGCCACGATATCACGCGGCCATGCAGCACTGGATGAATGCGCCAATGCCGATCTTGCATAGGGGATGCAGATAGTACATAGGAAGCTACCTAAGTCGGGTTACAATTCGATGGCCTCTTCGCGGGGCAAGCCCGCTCCCACAGTCATTGTGCCGTCTCAAGGACAGTGCAGTACCTGTGGGAGCGGGCTTGCCCCGCGAAGAGGCCGCTACAGGCAACCCACAGCCTATGACAAGGTAATTCCCGTGACCGCCGCCCTGCCCCCAACCGCCCTGCGCAACGTGCTCACCGCCTTGATGCTGGCGATCTTTCTCGGAGCCCTCGACCAGACCATCGTCGCCGTCTCCCTGCCCGCCATCTCGGCCCAGTTCAACGACGTTGGCCTGCTGGCCTGGGTGATCTCCGGCTACATGGTGGCGATGACCGTGGCCGTGCCCATCTACGGCAAGCTGGGCGACCTGTATGGCCGGCGGCGCATGATCCTCACTGGCATCAGCCTGTTCACCCTGGCCTCGATCGCCTGCGCGCTGGCCCAGGACATGCAGCAACTGGTGCTGGCGCGGGTGCTGCAAGGCATTGGCGCGGGGGGCATGGTTTCGGTGAGCCAGGCGATCATCGGCGACTTCGTGCCGCCGCGCGAGCGCGGCCGCTACCAGGGCTATTTCAGCAGCATGTACGCGGTGGCCAGCGTGGCCGGGCCGGTGCTCGGCGGCTGGCTGACCGCCTACCTGTCGTGGCGTTGGGTGTTCTGGGTCAATTTGCCGCTGGGGCTGGTTGCCCTGTGGGCCATCCGCCGCGCCCTGGCCGGCATGCCGGTGCAGCGCCGCCAGGCACGGGTGGACTATTTGGGTGCGCTGCTGCTGATCGTGGGCCTGGGCAGCCTGCTGCTGGGCATCACCCTGGTCGGCCAGGGCCATGCCTGGGCCGCGCCGCCGGTGCTGGCGCTGTTCGGCTGCGCCGGGCTTGGCCTGGTGCTGTTCATCCAGCATGAGCGGCGCTGCCAGGAACCCTTGCTGCCGCTGGGCCTGTTCGGCAACCGGGTCGCCGTGCTGTGCTGGGGAGTGATCTTTTTCGCCAGCTTCCAGTCGATCTCGCTGACCATGCTGATGCCCCTGCGCTACCAGGGCATCACCGGCGCCGGTGCCGACAGCGCCGCGCTGCACCTGCTGCCGCTGGCCATCGGGCTGCCCATTGGGGCCTTCACCGGCGGGCGCATGACCAGCTTCACCGGGCGTTACAAGCCACAGATTCTTGCCGGCGCGCTGATGATGCCGGTCGCCATCTTCGCCATGGCCATCACCCCGCCGCAGTCGGCGCTGCTCAGCGGCGTGTTCATGCTGCTGACCGGAGTCGCCTGTGGCCTGCAGTTCCCCACATCGCTGGTGGGCACGCAGAGCGCGGTGGACATCAAGGATATCGGCGTGGCCACCAGTACCACCAACCTGTTCCGCTCGCTGGGCGGCGCCATGGGCGTGGCGTGCATGTCCAGCCTGCTGCTGGCGCTGCTGCACCAGGGTGGCCTGGAAATACTGGGTAACCCGTTGCTGGGCAGCTTGCAGGCGGGCGCACCAGAACCTGCGACGCAGGCGCGGCTGCTGGAGAGCTTCCGCCACCTGCTGATGGGCAGCGCCGTGGTGTCCCTGCTCGGGTTGGTCGCGGCGTCGGTTTTGCCTGATAGGCAATTGCGAGGGCGATAGTGTTTAATTCCCCCTTAATCAATAAGGGAAACACTTCCTCACAATCCTTAACAAAGTGTCATTTGCGCAGTGCGGGGCTCAAGCGCAGCATATCCAGCCCGGTATCGACCCATTGTTCGGCACCACGCAGCAGGTCGAAGCTGTCCGGCAGCAGCAACCAGCGCCCGATCAGGCCATCGACATAGGCAAAAAGGGCAATCGCCGCGCGCTCGACATCCAGCTCGGCAGGCAACTGCCCACGGCGCACGGCATTGGCCAGCGCCAAGGTAATGCCCTCGTGGCAATCCAGCACCGCACCTTGGCGCTGCTGGCGAATTTCACACATGTCATCGGTGAACTCGCACTTGTGATGCAGGATTTCATTGATACGCCGGGTTCGGGCATCGAGCACCAACTCGTTGAACACTTGCAGCAGCAGCTTGCGCATGCAGCCAAGCGGGTCCAGTTCGTCCTCGCTTTCGCTGGCCCTCGCCAGGTGGTCATGGGTTTCGTGCAGGCTGTCGAGCAACGCCTGCACCAGCTCCGCCTTGTTGTTGAAATGCCAGTAGATCGCCCCCCGGGTAACGCCCGCCAACTCGGCGATGTCGGCCAGTGTGGTACGCGCAACCCCGCGCTTGTAGAAGGCCTTTTCCGCTGCCTCTATGATCTGGGCGCGGGTTTCCTGGGCTTCTTCTTTGGTTCGACGGACCATGGCAGTACAACCTCATCTGGGCCCGCAGGCACTGTGCGTGCGGGGAATCCGCCGGGGGCACCTCTGCAGGGTACCTACCGGATTGGCTAATCGACGGCTGGGGACGACATCTGGTAGCACCCAGCGCTATTTACAAACAACCGTGAATGTAAGTATATTCGTTAGTAAGCTATTTATCCACCGGATAGATTTTTTTCTGACAAGACTCTTCCATTACTCTTGAGCGTCTCCCAGCTCTAGCGACCCGAGGATCCTCATGCAATTCAAGCCAGCCGTTACCGCTCTGGTTTCCGCCGTCGCCCTGGCAACCCTGCTAAGTGGCTGTAAGAAAGAAGAAGCCGCGCCAGCAGCGCAGGCTCCTCTGGTCGGCGTCGTTACCTTGCAACCGCAAGCCTTCACCCTGACCTCGGAACTGCCGGGGCGCACCAGCGCTTTCCGCGTCGCCGAAGTGCGTCCGCAGGTCAATGGCATCATCCTCAAGCGCCTGTTCAAGGAAGGCAGCGACGTCAAGGAAGGGCAGCAGCTCTACCAGATCGACCCAGCCGTGTACGAGGCCAACCTGGCCAACGCCCAGGCCAACCTGCAGGCGACCCGCTCGCTGGCCGAGCGCTACAAGCAGCTGATCGACGAGCAAGCCGTTTCCAAGCAGGAATACGACGACGCCAATGCCAAACGATTGCAAGCCGACGCCTCGCTCAAGAGCGCCCAGATCGACCTGCGCTACACCAAGGTACTGGCACCGATCAGCGGTCGCATCGGCCGCTCCTCGTTCACCGAAGGTGCACTGGTGAGCAACGGCCAGACCAACGCCATGGCCACCATCCAGCAGCTCGACCCGATCTACGTCGACGTCACCCAGTCCACTGCCGAGCTGCTCAAGCTGCGCCGTGACCTGGAAAGCGGCCAGCTGCAGAAGGCTGGCGACAACGCCGCCTCGGTACAGCTGGTGCTCGAAGACGGCAGCCTGTTCAAGCAGGAAGGCCGCCTAGAATTCTCCGAAGTCGCGGTCGACGAGACCACCGGCTCGGTGACCCTGCGCGCCATCTTCGCCAACCCCGACCACACCCTGCTGCCTGGCATGTTCGTGCATGCGCGGCTCAAGGCCGGGGTCAACAGCAATGCCATCCTGGCCCCGCAGCAAGGCGTGACCCGTGACCTCAAGGGCGCCCCCACCGCGCTGGTGGTCAACCAGGAAAACAAGGTCGAACTGCGCCAGCTCAAGGCCAGCCGTACCCTGGGCAGCGACTGGCTGATCGAAGAAGGCCTCAACCCTGGCGACCGCCTGATCACCGAAGGCCTGCAGTACGTGCGCCCTGGCGTCGAGGTCAAGGTCAGCGATGCCACCAACGTCAAGAAGCCGGGCGGCCCTGATCAGGCCAACGCGGCCAAAGCAGACGCAAAAGCAGACGCCAAAGCGGAGTAAACCATGTCGAAGTTCTTTATCGATCGCCCGATCTTCGCCTGGGTGATCGCCTTGGTGATCATGCTGGTCGGCGCCTTGTCGATCCTGAAGCTGCCGATCAACCAGTACCCGAGCATCGCGCCGCCGGCCATCGCCATCGCCGTGACCTACCCGGGCGCCTCGGCGCAAACCGTGCAGGACACCGTGGTACAGGTGATCGAGCAGCAGCTCAACGGTATCGACAACCTGCGTTATGTGTCCTCGGAGTCCAACTCCGACGGCAGCATGACCATCACCGCAACCTTCGAGCAGGGCACCAACCCTGACACCGCGCAGGTCCAGGTGCAGAACAAGCTGAACCTGGCCACCCCGCTGCTGCCGCAGGAAGTGCAGCAGCAAGGTATCCGCGTCACCAAGGCAGTGAAGAACTTCCTGCTGGTGATCGGCCTGGTGTCCGAAGATGGCAGCATGACCAAGGACGACCTGGCCAACTACATCGTCTCCAACATGCAGGACCCGATCTCGCGTACTGCCGGTGTCGGTGACTTCCAGGTGTTCGGTGCCCAGTACGCCATGCGTATCTGGCTCGACCCGGCCAAGCTGAACAAGTTCCAGCTGACCCCGGTCGACGTCAGGACCGCGGTCGCCGCGCAGAACGTGCAGGTGTCCTCCGGCCAGCTCGGCGGCCTGCCAGCCATGCCGGGTACCCAGCTCAACGCCACCATCATCGGCAAGACCCGCCTGCAGACTGCCGAGCAGTTCGAGAAGATCCTGCTCAAGGTCAACAAGGATGGCTCGCAGGTACGCCTGGGTGATGTTGCCGAGGTCGGCCTGGGTGGCGAGAACTACGCCGTCAGCGCCCAGTTCAACGGCAAGCCGGCGTCGGGCCTGGCGGTCAAGCTGGCCACCGGCGCCAACGCCCTGGACACCGCCAAGGCCCTGCGCCAGACCGTCAACGACCTGGAGCCGTTCTTCCCGCCTGGGGTGAAGGCAGTGTTCCCGTATGACACCACGCCGGTGGTCACCGAATCGATCAGCGGGGTAATCCACACCCTGATCGAAGCCGTGGTCCTGGTGTTCCTGGTGATGTACCTGTTCCTGCAGAACTTCCGCGCCACCATCATCACCACCATGACCGTACCGGTGGTATTGCTCGGTACCTTCGGCATCCTTGCCGCCGCCGGCTTCAGCATCAACACCCTGACCATGTTCGCCATGGTCCTGGCCATCGGCTTGCTGGTGGACGATGCCATCGTCGTGGTGGAGAACGTCGAGCGGGTCATGTCCGAGGAAGGCTTGCCGCCCAAGGAGGCGACCAAGCGTTCCATGGAACAGATCCAGGGTGCGCTGGTCGGTATCGCCCTGGTGCTGTCGGCGGTACTGCTGCCGATGGCCTTCTTCGGCGGCTCCACCGGTGTGATCTACCGGCAGTTCTCCATCACCATCGTCTCGGCGATGGGCCTGTCGGTGCTGGTGGCGCTGATCTTCACCCCGGCCCTGTGCGCCACCATGCTCAAGCCGCTGAAGAAGGGCGAGCACCATGTGGCCAAGGGTGGTTTCTTCGGCTGGTTCAACCGCAACTTCGACCGCAGCGTGAACGGCTACGAGCGCAGCGTCGGTACCATCCTGCGCAACAAAGTGCCGTTCCTGCTCGCCTACGCGCTGATCGTGGTCGGCATGATCTGGCTGTTCGCCCGCATCCCCACCGCGTTCCTGCCAGAGGAAGACCAGGGCGTGCTGTTCGCCCAGGTGCAGACCCCGGCCGGTTCCAGTGCCGAGCGCACCCAGGTGGTAGTCGACCAGATGCGCGAGTACCTGCTCAAGGACGAAGCCGATACCGTTGCCTCGGTGTTCACCGTCAACGGCTTCAACTTCGCCGGCCGCGGCCAGAGCTCGGGCATGGCGTTCATCATGCTCAAGCCGTGGGATGAGCGCTCCAAGGAGAACAGCGTGTTCGCCCTGGCCCAGCGCGCCCAGCAGCACTTCTTCGGCTTCCGCGATGCGATGGTGTTCGCCTTCGCCCCGCCTGCCGTACTCGAACTGGGTAACGCCACCGGCTTCGACGTGTTCCTCCAGGACCGCGGCGGTGTCGGCCATGAAAAACTCATGGAAGCGCGCAACCAGTTCCTCGCCAAGGCCGCCCAGAGCAAGGTACTCAGTGCCGTGCGCCCCAACGGCCTGAACGATGAGCCGCAGTACCAGCTGACCATCGATGACGAACGTGCCAGCGCCCTGGGCGTGACCATCGCCGACATCAACAACACCCTGTCGATTGCCCTGGGTGCCAGCTACGTCAACGACTTCATCGACCGCGGCCGGGTCAAGAAGGTGTACATCCAGGGTGAAGCCAACTCGCGGATGAGCCCGGAAGACCTGCAGAAGTGGTACGTGCGCAACGGCGCAGGCGAGATGGTGCCGTTCTCCTCCTTCGCCAAAGGCGAGTGGAGCTACGGTTCGCCGAAGCTTTCGCGCTACAACGGCGTCGAAGCGATGGAAATTCTCGGTGCGCCAGCCCCTGGCTACAGTACCGGTGAAGCCATGGCCGAGGTGGAACGCATCGCCGGCGAGCTGCCTGACGGCATCGGCTTCTCTTGGACCGGCATGTCCTACGAGGAAAAACTCTCCGGCTCGCAGATGCCGGCACTGTTCGCCCTCTCGGTCCTGTTCGTGTTCCTCTGCCTGGCAGCCCTGTACGAAAGCTGGTCGATCCCGATCGCGGTGGTGCTGGTAGTGCCACTGGGTATCATCGGTGCACTGATCGCCACCAGCCTGCGCGGCTTGTCGAACGACGTGTACTTCCTGGTCGGCCTGTTGACCACCATCGGCCTGGCGGCGAAGAACGCCATCCTGATCGTGGAATTCGCCAAGGAACTGCATGAGCAAGGCCGCAGCCTGTATGACGCGGCGATCGAGGCGTGCCGCATGCGTCTGCGCCCGATCATCATGACCTCGCTGGCGTTCATCCTCGGGGTGGTACCGTTGACCATCGCCAGCGGCGCTGGCGCCGGCAGCCAGCACGCCATCGGCACCGGCGTGATCGGCGGCATGATCAGTGCGACCATCCTGGCTATCTTCTGGGTACCGCTATTCTTCGTCGCAGTGTCGTCGGTGTTCGGCAGCAAAGAGCCGGAAAAAGACGCCACCCCTGAAACTCCACGTTATGAGGCTGGGCAATGACCAAGTCTTTGTTGTCCCTGGCGGTAACCGCTTTCATTCTTGGCGGCTGCTCGCTGATCCCTGATTACCAGACCCCGGAGTCGCCGGTGGCTGCGCAGTGGCCGCAAGGCCCTGCGTACTCCCCGGCCCAGTCGGCCGAGGTTGCTGCCGCCGAACAGGGCTGGCGCCAGTTCTTCCACGACCCGGCGCTGCAGCAGCTGATCCAGACCTCGCTGGTCAACAACCGTGACCTGCGCGTGGCCGCGTTGAACATCGACGCCTACCGCGCCCAGTACCGCATCCAGCGTGCCGACCTGTTCCCGGCGGTTTCCGCCACGGGCAGCGGCAGCCGCCAGCGGGTGCCGGCGAACATGTCGCAGACCGGCGAGTCGGGCATCACCAGCCAGTACTCGGCCACTTTGGGCGTCAGCGCCTATGAGCTGGACCTGTTCGGCCGCGTGCGCAGCCTCACCGAGCAAGCCCTGGAAACCTACCTGTCCAGCGAGCAGGCGCGCCGCTCCACGCAGATCGCCCTGGTGGCCAGCGTGGCCAACGCCTACTACACCTGGCAGGCCGACCAGGCACTGTTCAAGCTGACCGAGGACACCCTCAAGACCTACGAGGAAAGCTACAACCTCACGCGTCGCAGCAATGAAGTGGGCGTTGCCTCGGCCCTCGACGTCAGCCAGGCGCGCACCGCCGTGGAAGGCGCGCGGGTCAAGTACTCGCAGTACCAGCGCCTGGTCGCCCAGGACGCCAACAGCCTGGCCGTGCTGATCGGCACCGGCATTCCTGCAGACTTGGCCAAGCCGCTCGAGCTCAATGCCGACCAGCTGGCCGACGTGCCGGCCGGCCTGTCGTCGGACGTGCTGCGCCGCCGCCCGGACATCCAGGAAGCCGAGCACCTGCTCAAGGCCGCCAACGCCAATATCGGTGCAGCCCGGGCCGCGTTCTTCCCGAGCATCAGCCTGACGGCCAACGCCGGCAGCCTGAGCCCCGACATGGGTCACCTGTTCTCGGGCGGGCAAGGCACCTGGCTGTTCCAGCCGCAGATCAACCTGCCGATCTTCAACGCCGGCAGCCTGAAGGCCAGCCTGGACTACTCGAAGATCCAGAAGGACATCAACGTCGCCAAGTACGAAAAGACCATCCAGACCGCCTTCCAGGAAGTCTCCGATGGCCTGGCGGCGCGCAAGACCTTCGAAGAGCAGCTGCAGGCGCAACGCGACCTGGTGCAGGCGAACCAGGATTACTACCGCCTGGCAGAGCGTCGCTACCGCATCGGTATCGACAGCAACCTGACCTTCCTCGACGCCCAGCGCAACCTGTTCAGCGCCCAGCAGTCGCTGATCACCGACCGCCTTTCGCAGCTGACCAGCGAGGTCAACCTGTACAAGGCGCTCGGCGGTGGCTGGTACGAGCAGTCCGGGCAGGCCAATCAGCAGGCTTCGGTGGATACGCCGAACAGCTGATCGTTCTGGCAACAGCATCAAGCCCACCCTTGCGGTGGGCTTTTTGTTGATGCCGGCAAGGCCAGCAGCCACAACAATTAACCAGCTGGAACATAGCGTTCGATTATCGCCCGATTCCGCTTGCGGCGAATTGCCCCATCCCCGCCCTGCCCCGCACCATCGCTCACGCAACGTTGCACCGGTTCATCAAACAGCCCCGCCCCTGCAGGCCCGCACCCTGCAGCGCACCGGCTCGCCAATAAAAACAAGAGATCCACCACCGATGAGCACTTTGCAACCCGCACGCCAGCTGCTGCCCGGCTTGTTGGCCATGTCCTGCGCCCTCCCTGTGTTCGCCGCCGAAGGCGGTTTCATGGAAGACGCCAAGGCCAGCCTCAACCTGCGCAATTTCTACATCAACCGCAATTTCGTCGACCCCGACCACCCCCAGGCCAAGGGCGAGGAATGGACCCAGAGCTTCATCCTCGATGCCCGCTCGGGCTTCACCCAGGGCACGCTAGGCTTTGGCGTCGATGTGCTGGGCCTGTACTCGGTCAAGCTCGATGGCGGCAAGGGCACCACCAATACCCACTTGCTGCCGGTACACGACGATGGCCGCCCCGCCGACGACTTCGGCCGCCTCGGCGTTGCCTTGAAGGCCAAACTCTCCGAGACCGAACTGAAGGTCGGCGAGTGGATGCCGGTGTTGCCGATCCTGCGTGCCGACGATGGCCGCTCGCTGCCGCAGACCTTCCGCGGCGGCCAGCTCACCTCCCGGGAAATCGCCGCCCTGACCTTGTACGCCGGCCAGTTGCGCGGCAACAGCCCGCGCAACGACGCCAGCATGGACGACATGTCGCTCAACGGTCGCGCAGCCTTCACCTCCGATCGCTTCAACTTCGCCGGCGGTGAATACAGCTTCAATGACAAACGCACCCTGATCGGCCTGTGGGACGCCCAGCTCAAGGACATCTACCGCCAGCAGTACCTCAACCTGGTGCACAGCCAGCCACTGGGCGACTGGACCCTGGGCGCCAACCTGGGCTACTTCATCGGCAAGGAAGACGGCGCCGAGCGCGCCGGGCAACTGGACAACCGCACGGCTTCGGCGATGCTCTCGGCACGGTACAAGGGCAATACCTTCTATGTCGGCCTGCAGAAAGTCAGTGGCGACGACGCCTGGTTGAGGGTCAACGGCACCAGCGGCGGCACCCTGGCCAACGACAGCTACAACTCGAGCTTCGACAATGCCAAGGAGCGCTCCTGGCAGGTGCGCCATGACTTCAACTTCGTGAGTGTCGGAATTCCTGGACTGACCTTGATGAACCGCTACATCAAGGGCGACAAGGTGACGGCGGGTGGGGTCGACGATGGCAAGGAATGGGCGCGCGAGACCGAGCTGGCCTACGTGGTGCAGTCGGGGTCGTTCAAGGATTTGTCGGTGAAGTGGCGCAACTCGACCATGCGGCGGGACTTCAGCACCAATTCGTTCGATGAGAACCGCTTGATTGTGAGTTATCCGTTGAATCTTCTCTGAAGCTTGCGGCCTCTTCGCGGGGCAAGCCCGCTCCCACAGGTACACCGCAAGCTCCGGCAGTGTGCCTAACCTTGTGGGAGCGGGCTTGCCCCGCGAAGAGGCCCTCCAAATAGCCAAAATGCATAAATAAATAAAATAACCTTCGTTGACGATATAACCGGTTACAGATTAAATCGGCCTCTCTCCCCCGCCGCAGAGCCTCGACATGGACCTTCGCCAACTGCGCTACTTCATCGCCCTCACCGAGTACCGCAGTTTCGTCCGTGCCGCCGAAGCCATGGGCATCACCCAACCGGCCTTCAGCCGCGCCATCCAGGGCCTGGAGCAAAGTTTCGGCTGCCCCTTGGTCGACCGCGCCAGCAAAGCCCTACCGCCCACCCCCGAAGGCCTGGTAGTGCTGCAGCACGCCCGCCGCCTGGTACAAGGCGCTGCGCAACTGAGCAACGACGTGCTGCAAATGACCAAGCTCGACGCCGGCGAGCTGCACTTCGGCAGCGGCCCGGCGCTGGCCGTGCGCCTGGTGCCGCAGGCCCTGCAGCAGTTCATCGCGCGCCACCCCGGCATCCGCACCTCGCTGACCGTCGACAACGGCGAACGCCTGGGCCAGGCGCTGCGCCGCGAGCAGATCGAGTTCTTCGTCGACGACATCCGCCCCTTCGAAGCCGACCCCAATTTCCACACCGAGCCGCTCAGCCCTCGCCCGGGCCTGTTCTTCTGCCGCCCCGGCCACCCGCTGCTGGCCAAGGACAGCCTGTCGACCAACGACCTGTTCGCCTACCCCCTGGCCAGCGCCCTGCTCACCCCCGGGGTGCGCAAGCGCCTGGCCAACCTGAGCGGGCGCAGCGATTTCACCCCGCACCTGCAGACCGAACACCTGGCCGTGCTGCGCAGCGTGGTGCAGGCCAGCGATGCCATCGGCACCGCCAGCGAAGAAGCGGTGGCCGACGACCTGGCCGCGGGCAACCTGGTGCGCCTGCACTGGCGCAACCTGCCGCCGGCACTGGAGGTGCTGAGCGTGCGCTGCGGGGTGGTCAGCCGCAGCGGCTATCGCCTGTCGCCAGCGGCGCGGGCGATGATCGAGACCCTGGTGGGGCTGGATATGCCGGTGCGAGCTGCTGCCATTCGCTGAGCTGATGATGCTTCGACTGCGGGCTATTCTCAGCAATAGTGGGCCAATGGCTACCCAAGGAGGCACAACAATGAAAAACCTCGTCGAACACCTGAGCCAGTACGCCGCCTACCACCGCGACCCGCGCAATATCGCCACCCACTTCGTCGGCATTCCGTTGATCGTGGTGGCGGTGACCATCCTGCTGTCGCGCCCAGGCTGGGACGTGGCAGGCATCTGGCTGTCGCCCGCGCTGCTCGCCGCGGCCGCTTCGGTGTGGTTCTACCTGCGCCTGGACCTGCGCTTGGGGCTGGTGATGGGCCTGCTGCTGGGGCTGTGCCTGTGGGTTGGCCAGGCGCTGGCGGTGCAAGGCACGGCAGTGTGGCTCAGTGCGGGCGTGGGTGCGTTCGTGGTGGGCTGGATCATCCAGTTCGTCGGGCACTATTACGAAGGGCGCAAGCCAGCGTTCGTCGATGATGTCAGCGGGCTGATCATCGGGCCGTTGTTCGTGGTGGCGGAAGCGGGGTTCATGCTCGGGCTGTGCCCGAATCTGAAGCGTGCCGTGGAGGCCAATGCCGGGCCGGTGGCGCTGCGCGAGAAGAAAGCCGCCGTGTAGAGCATTCACTGGCCCTATCGCCGGCAAGCCGGCTCCCACAGGTACAGCACAGTGCTCAATGGCTGTGGTGTACCTGTGGGAGCCGGCTTGCCGGCGATAGGGCCAGTGCAGGCATCACGATTGGCGCGACTCCACACCCAACTCATCCCACACCGACTCGGCCAGGTGGAAGGTGGCATTGGCCGCCGGAATCCCGCAGTAGATCGCGCTCTGCATCAGCACTTCCTTGATCTCCTCGCGGGTCACGCCGTTGTTGGCCGCCGCACGCAGGTGCAGCTTGAGCTCGTCGTTGCGGTTCATGCCGATCAGCATGGCAATGGTGACCAGGCTGCGGGTGTGCCGCGGCAGGCCTGGGCGGGTCCAGATATCACCCCAGGCGTGGCGGGTGATCATCTCCTGAAACTCACCATTGAAGTCGTTGAGCTTCTCCAGGCTGCGGTCCACATGGGCATCGCCAAGCACCGCGCGGCGTACCTGCATGCCGGCGTCGTAACGTTGTTTCTCGTCCATCGGATACCTCAGCGGGCCAGCAAAAAATCGAGCACGCGGCGGCTGTACGCCTCGCCGATTTCGACGTTGGACAGGTGCGCAGCCGGGAACTCGGCATAGGTGGCACCGACGATGTTGGCCTGCATGAAGCGGCCATGTTCCGGGGTGGTGACCACGTCCTCGGTGCCGGCGACGATCAGCGTCGGCACCTGGATGCGGCCCAGCTGCTCACGGAAATCGGCATCGCGCACCGCCGCGCAGTTGGCGGCATAGCCCTGGGGCGAGGTCTGCGCCAGCATCTGGCAGATGCGCTGCGCCTGCTCAGGCTGGGCCTTGGCAAACGCCGGGGTGAACCAGCGGGCGATGGAGGCGTCGCGCAAGTCGGCCATGGCTTGCTGGCCGCCCTTGAGCACGGTGTCGATGCGGGTGTTCCACACCTCGTCGTTGGCGATTTTCGCCGCCGTGTTGCACAGGGTCAGGCTGTGCAGGCGCTGGCCGGTATGGATGCCCAGCCACTGGCCGATCAGGCCGCCCATCGACAGGCCGACGAAGTGCGCGTGGGCGATATCCAGGGTATCGAGCAGCGCCAGCACATCGCGGCCCAGTTGCTCGATGCGGTAAGGGCCCTCGGTCACCAGCGAGGCGCCATGGCCGCGGGTGTCGTAGCGCAGCACGCGAAAATGCTCGCTCCACAGCGGGATCTGGCTGTCCCACATGCTAAGGTCGGTGCCCAGCGAGTTGGACAGCACCAGCACCGGGGCATCTTCCGGGCCATCGAATCGATAGTTCAGTACGCCATCGGCCAGTTGCAATTGCGCCACAGCGGTCTCCTTCAGGCAGTGAAACGTTGATGTTCAGCCACCGCCCGCGCCACCCAGACGCGGGCCTGGCCGAGATAATGGGCGGGGTCGAGCAGGCGGTCGAGTTCTTCTGCCGACAGCTCGGCGCTGACCTGCGGCTCATCCCCCAGCACGGCACGCAAGTGGCGCTGCTCGGCGACGGCACGCTGGCAGCATTGCTCCAGCAGATGGTGGGCGCGGTCACGGCCCAGGCGCTGGGCGAGGACGATGCTCACCGCCTCGGCCAGCACCAGGCCCTGGGTCAGGTCGAGGTTGCGGCGCATGCGTTCGGCGTCCACTTGCATGCCTTCGGCGATCACCTGTGCCTGGCGCAGGGCACCGGACACCAGGCAGCAGATATCCGGCAGCGTTTCCCACTCGGCATGCCACAGGCCCAGGCTGCGTTCGTGCTCCTGGGGCATGGCGGCATACAGCGTCGAAAGCAGGCCCGGCACGCGCGTGGCGGCGCCGATCAGCACCGCCGCGCCCACCGGGTTGCGCTTGTGCGGCATGGTCGACGAACCGCCCTTGCCCGGCGCCGAAGGCTCGAACACCTCGCCCGCCTCGGTCTGCATCAACAGGCTGATGTCGCGGCCGAACTTGCCCAGGCTGCCGGCGATCAGGCCCAGCACCGAGGCAAACTCCACCAGGCGGTCTCGCTGGGTGTGCCAGGGTTGTTCCGGCAGGTTCAACTTGAGGTGCGCGGCCAAGGCCTCGGCCACCGGCATGGCCTTGCTGCCCAGCGCGGCCAGGCTGCCGGAAGCCCCGCCGAACTGCAGCACCAGCAAGCGCGGGCGCAGCTCCTGCAGGCGTTGGCGGTGGCGCGTGAGGGCGCCGAGCACTCCGGCCAGCTTCATGCCCAGGGTCACCGGCGTGGCATGCTGCAGCCAGGTGCGCCCCACCAGCGGGGTGTCGGCATACTGCAGGGCCTGCTGCGCCAGGGTGGCTGCCAGCTTGGCAAGGTCGGCTTCGATCAGCTCGAGCGCGGCCCGCAGCTGCAGCACCAGGCCTGTGTCCATGGCATCCTGGCTGGTGGCGCCCAGGTGCACGTAACGCTCGGCTTCCGGCACGCCGCTGGCGATCACCTTGCCCAACGCCTTGACCAGCGGTATGGCCGAGTTGCCCGCCGTGGCGATGGCATCGGCCAGCGCACGGGTGTCGTAGCGCTCGGCCTGGCAGGCCGCTTCGATGGCCGCTACCGCGCTGTGCGGCACCAGCCCGGCGCTGGCCTGGGCACGGGCCAGGGCCGCTTCGAAGTCGAGCATGCCCTGCAGGCGGCCACGGTCGCAGAACACCTCGCGCATGGCCGGGGCGGTGAAGTAGGCGTCGAACAGTTGGTTGCTCATGCAGCGTCCTTAGTCGTCATGGTGCAGGTACGCCGCTTGTTTCGGCAGCCGCAGGCTGAACAGGAAGGCGATCGCCATCATGGCGGTCACGTACCAGTAGAAGGTGTTCTCCATGCCCATGGTTTTCAAGCCCAGCGCCACGTATTCGGCCGAGCCGCCAAACACCGCGTTGGCCACCGCATAGGCCAGGCCCACGCCCAGCGCACGCACTTGCGGCGGGAACATCTCGGCCTTCACCCGGCCACTGATCGAGGTGTAGAAACTGACGATGCACAGCGCCAGGGTCACCAGCACGAAGGCCATGAACGGGCTGCTGACGGTCTTCAGTGCCATCAGCAGCGGCACAGTGAACAGCGTGCCCAAAGCGCCGAACAGCAGCATCGAGTTACGCCGGCCGATGCGGTCGGAAAGCATGCCGAAGAACGGCTGCAGCACCATGAACAGGAACAGTGCGCCGGTCATCACGAAGCTGGCGTTCTTCGCCGTCATGCCGGCGGTATTGACCAGGTATTTCTGCATGTAGGTGGTGAAGGTGTAGAAGATCAGCGAGCCGCCGGCGGTGTAGCCGAGCACGGTGATGAAGGCCGCGGCGTGGTTGCGGAACAGGCCCTTGATCGAACCTGCGTCCTTGTCCTTGCGGGTTTCGGCGCTGCTGGTCTCGTGCAGCGAACGGCGCAGCATCAGCGAGATCAGTGCAGCGATGGCGCCGACCACGAACGGAACGCGCCAGCCCCAGGCGCGCAGCTCGTCTTCGCTGAGCAGCTGCTGCAGCACCACCACCACCAGCACGGCCAGCAACTGGCCGCCGATCAGGGTGACGTACTGGAACGAGGCAAAGAAGCCGCGCTGCCCGCGCAGGGCCACTTCACTCATGTAGGTGGCAGTGGTGCCGTACTCGCCGCCCACCGACAGGCCCTGGATCAGGCGTGCCAGCAACAGCAGCGCCGGCGCCCAGGTGCCGATGGCGGAATAGGTGGGCAGGCAGGCGATCATCAGCGAGCCGAAACACATCATCAGCACCGAGATCATCAGCGAATTCTTGCGCCCGTGGCGGTCGGCCAGGCGGCCGAAGATCCAACCGCCGATGGGGCGCATCAGAAAGCCTGCGGCGAACACCCCGGCCGTGTTGAGCAGCTGCACGGTGGGGTCGTCGGAGGGGAAGAAGGCCGGGGCGAAGTAGATCGCGCAGAAGGCATAGACGTAGAAGTCGAACCATTCCACCAGGTTGCCTGAAGAGGCGCCGACGATGGCGAAGATGCGCTTACTGCGTTCTTCGCCGGTGTAATAGGCTGAGGTCATGACGGTTTTACTCCTGGAGGGTCCTAGGTAAGTCTAGACATACCTAGTAACACACTCGTTCCGCTGTGGGGCTGGCCATTAGCCTTGTGTCGTAAGCACCGGCCTCATCGCCGGCAAGCCGGCTCCCACAGGGATAGGCGTGGTTTTCCCTGTGGGAGCCGGCTTGCCGGCGATGAGGCCGGGTAGATCAAACCCGCTCGATGGCCAACGCCAAGCCTTGGCCAACGCCCACGCACATGGTCGCCAGGCCCTTGCGCCCACCACGCTTCTCAAGCTGGTGCAACGCGGTCAGCACCAGGCGCGCCCCGCTCATGCCCAGCGGGTGCCCCAGGGCAATCGCGCCGCCATTGGGGTTCACCTGCGGCGCATCATCGGCCACACCCAGTTCACGCAGCACTGCCAGGCCTTGGCTGGCGAAGGCTTCGTTGAGCTCGATCACATCGAAATCACTCACCGCCACGCCCAGGCGCTCGGTCAGCTTGCGCACCGCCGGCACCGGGCCGATGCCCATCACGCGTGGCGCCACGCCGGCACTGGCCATGCCCAGCACGCGGGCACGCGGGGTCAGGCCGTGCTTCTTCACCGCCTCGGCCGAGGCCAGGATCAAAGCTGCGGCGCCGTCGTTGACGCCCGAGGCGTTGCCGGCGGTGACAGTCTTGTCCGGGCCATTGACCGGCTTGAGCTTGGTCAGCGCTTCAAGGGTAGTCTCCGGACGCAGGTGCTCATCGCGCTCGACCACGGTCTCGCCCTTCCTGTGGGCAATGCGCACCGGCACGATCTCTTCGGCGAAAAAGCCTGCAGCCTGGGCCGCCGCGGCCTTCTGCTGGCTGCGCAGGGCGAAGGCGTCTTGGTCGGCGCGCGACACCTGGTAATCGTCGGCCACGTTGTCGGCGGTTTCCGGCATCGCGTCCACGCCGTACTGGCTTTTCATCAGCGGGTTGATGAAGCGCCAGCCGATGGTCGTGTCTTCGAGCTTCATGTTGCGCGAATAGCCACTCTCGGCCTTGCCCATGACGAACGGAGCCCGCGACATGGACTCCACGCCCCCGGCGATGGCCAGCTCCATTTCACCACTGGCGATGGCACGGAACGCGGTGCCGATGGCATCCATGCCCGAGGCGCACAGGCGGTTGAGGGTCACCCCCGGCACGCTTTGCGGCAGGCCCGCCAGCAGCAGCGCCATGCGCGCCACGTTGCGGTTGTCTTCACCGGCCTGGTTGGCGCAGCCGAAGAACACTTCGTCGAGCTGATCCCACTGCACGTTCGGGTTGCGCTCGATCAGCGCCTTGAGCGGTACCGCCGCCAGGTCGTCGGCACGCACACCGGCCAGGGCGCCACCGAAGCGGCCGATCGGGGTGCGGATGGCGTCACAGATGAATACGTCGCGCATCAGGCTTCTCCTGCCACCTGGCCATGGGCCGCGGCGGTACGGGCTTCGAGGTCGCGCAGCGCGCCCAGCTCGGTTTCCGTTGGCGCGGCGGTGGTCTGCACATCGTCGGCGAAACGGATGGCCCAGCCGGTGGCGGCGACGATCTGCTCACGGGTCACGCCCGGGTGGATGGCAGTGACGATGAATTCGTGGGTGCCGGCTTCCGGCTCCATGATGCACAGGTCGGTGATGATGCCGACCGGGCCTTCGCCGGGCAGGCCGAGGCGCTTGCGCGAATCGCCGCCTTCACCGTGGCCGACCGAGGTGATGAAGTCGAGCTTGTCGACGAAGGCCCGTGGCGACTGCTTGAGGATGATCAGCAC
>NZ_DJTF01000127.1:0-17536 GCF_002438125.1 Pseudomonas sp. UBA6315 | reverse complement strand
ACTGCTTGAGGATGATCAGCACCTGCTTGGCCGAGCCTGCGATCTCCGGCGCACCACCGGCACCTGGCAGGCGGGTCTTGGGCGCGTGGTAGTCACCGACCACGGTGGTGTTGATGTTGCCGAAGCGGTCGACCTGGGCAGCGCCAAGGAAGCCGACATCGATGCGCCCGCCTTGCAGCCAGTAGCGGAAGATCTCGCCGGTGGGCACCACGGTGTCGGCGGTTTCGGCCAGCTCGCCATCACCGATCGACAGCGGCAGCACGCTCGGCTTGGCCCCGATCGGGCCGGACTCGTAGATCAGCACCACGTCGGGCGACGAGGTCAGGCGCGCCAGGTTGGCGGCCTTGGACGGCAGGCCGATGCCAACGAAGCATACGGCGCCGTTGCGCAGGCGGCGGGCAGCGGCCACGGTCATCATTTCAGAGGTGGAGTAGCTCATTGTGCAGCCTCCGCGGTGCTGGCCAGCTTGGCCTTGAATGCGTTGAAGTCGGCGGTGCCACGGATGTAGGTGTCGATCCAGGCGGTGAACGTTTCGCGGTTGCGCGCGATCGGGTCCCATGCCTGGTAGAAGCGGTTGTCACGTTCGTAGTAGCCGTGGGCATAGGACGGGTGGGCGCCACCGGGCACCAGGCACACCGCGCTGAGGGCCCAGGTCGGCAGCACGCAGGCGTTCATCGGCGCCTGCAGGTCATCGACGATTTCCTCGACGGTGACGATGCAGCGCTTGGCCGCCAGGGCCGCTTCCTTCTGCACGCCGAGGATGCCCCAGAGCAGCACGTTGCCCTTGCGGTCGGCCTTCTGCGCGTGGATCACGGTGACGTCCGGGCGTACCGACGGCACCGCCGCCAGCACTTCGCCGGTGAACGGGCAGGTGACGCTCTTGATCAGTGGGTTGACCTTGGGCAGGTCGGAGCCGGCGTAGGCACGCAGCACCGCGAACGGCAGGCCGGAGGCACCGGCAACGTAGGCGTTGGCGAGGTCGGCGTGGCTGTGCTCCTCGATCTCGATGGCGTGCGGCCACTGCTTCTCGACGGCATCGCGCAGGCGGTGCAGCGAACCGACACCCGGGTTGCCGCCCCAGGAGAAGATCAGCTTGGAGGCGCAGCCGGCGCCGATCAGCTGGTCGTAGATCAGGTCCGGGGTCATGCGCACCAGGGTCAGGTCGCGCTTGCCCTGACGGATGATCTCGTGGCCGGCGGCAGTCGGGATCAGGTGGGTGAAGCCTTCGAGGGCGACGGTATCGCCGTCCTGGATGAACTGCTTCACGGCTTCGTGAAGCGGGAGAATTGCAGCCATTTGGAGACTCCTGGTCAGGGTGCTACGTTGCGTTCAGATTAAGGAGAGAGGTGGGGGCCTTACAATCCGATAATCGACTATTCGTGCGATTATCGAACCGATTATTGCGCCCCTACCTATCTCCGCCTGGCCCACTCACGTCGCATCGGCGTGGCTGACCAAGCCCTTCACGATCACCCCGACCGTCGCCAATGCCGCCGGCACCAGCAGCGCCGTCAGCACCTGTTCGAAGTTCCACCCAAGACCCAGCAGCGTCGCCCCGCTCCATGCCCCCAGAATGGCGCCGAAGCGGCCGATGCCGAGCATCCAGGACACTCCGGTGGCACGCCCCTGGGTCGGGTAGAAGCGTGCCGCCAGTGAAGGCATGGCCGATTGCGCGCCGTTCACGCACATGCCGGCAACCAGTACCAACGTGGCCAGCACGGTGATGTTGCCCAGGCTCTGCCCCACCGCATAGGCGAACACCCCCGCCAGCAGGTAGAACACGCCAATGACCTTGTGCGGGTTGAAGCGGTCCATGGCCCAGCCGACCGCCACGGCGCTGAGCACGCCACCGAACTGGAACAACGCACCGATGAAGGCGGCCTGCTCCATGCTCGCGCCACTGTCGCGCATCAGCGTCGGCAGCCAGCTGGTCAGCAGGTAGACGATCACCAGGCCCATGAAGTAGGTCAGCCACAGCAGCAGCGTGCCCAGGCCGTAGGTGCCGGAGAAGATCACCGCGAACACGTTGCGCGCGGCCACCACCTTCTGTTCCGGCACGCTGAAGCTGCCCGCCTGGGCCACCACGGCCGGGGCGATCGGCGCCAGGGTCTTGCGCACCTTGTCATTGCCGCGGTTGCGCACCACCAGAAAGCGCGCCGATTCCGGCAGCCAGAACAGCAGCACCACCGCCAGCAGCAACGGCAACACCCCACCGACCACCAGCAAGCTGTGCCAGCCGTAAGCCGGGATCATCTTGGCGGAAATGAAACCACCCCCGGCCATGCCCAGGTTGAAGCCGCAGAACATGCTGGTGACCAGCAACGACTTGAGGCGCTCGGGGGTGTATTCGGAGAGCAGCGTGGTGGCATTGGGCATGCCGGCCCCCAGGCCCAGGCCGGTAAGAAAACGCAGCACCAACAATTGGTCGACGTTGCTGGCATAGGCCGAGGCCAGGCTGAAGCCACCGAACACCAGCACCGCCGCCACCAGCACGCCCTTGCGGCCGAGACGGTCGGCCAGCGGCCCCGAACCCAGGGCGCCGAACACCATGCCGATCAGCGCGGCGCTCATCACCGGGCCCAGGCTTGCGCGATCGATGCCCCACTCCTGGGACAATGCAGGGGCGATGAAACCCATGGCCGCGGTGTCCAGGCCGTCGAGAAAGACGATAAGAAAGCAGAGCATCACCACCCGCCACTGATAACGCGACAGCGGTTGTTCATTAATGAAGGACTGTACGTCGAGGCAATGCCCGACTGCGTGGGGTTTGTTCATTGTTGTTATCCAGAAGTTGGGCACGGGCGGGCCACTGCAACAGTGCAGGGGCAAGTACGGGCAAGTGCGAGCTTGGGTCAGCCTGGAAACAATGGCACTGCAAGCGGGTGCGGCCGCGGCAGCGAAGGGACAGTGAGCATGAAGGTGCGCCTCTTATGTTTTTCTTGTTCGGTCGGCAATGCCGACCGTTGCGAAAGACATTAATCAGCGAATGGAGGGGGTGCAATTCACCGGGAACGACACTGTGCGTTTATCGAACAGGAAACAGTGCCAGGGGGGCCGCAAAGCGACCCCATAGCGCATATCAGCCAAACAGTTGATGGCAAAGATCGCGGCTGGCCGCCAGCAAAATCGGCAGGAAACGCTGCTCCAGTTCGCTGCGGCTCACCCGCCCGACATGGGTACTGACATTCAGCGCCGCCAGCACCTGGCCCGAAGCGTCATAGATCGGCACCGCGATCGAGCGCAAGCCCTGCTCCAGCTCCTGGTCGACCACGCACCAGCCTTGCGCCCGTACCTGCTGGATGCAGGCGAACAGCGATTCGGCGTCATGCAGGGTGCGGCTGGTGCGGGCCTTGAGGTCGGCGCGATCGAGGTATTCGCGCAGGCTGGTGTCATCCATCGCCGCCAGCAGGATGCGCCCCATCGACGTGCAATAGGCCGGCAACCGCCCACCCACCGACAGGTCGACCGAGATCAACCGCTCGACCGTGGCCGAGCGCGCTATATAAAGGATGTCGTCACCTTCGAGGGTGGCCATGTTGGCCGCCTCGTGGAGTTGGTCGCTGATGCGGTCCAGGTAGGGCTGGGCCGATACCGCCAGCGGTGTCGAAGAAAGGTAGGCGTGGCCCAGGGTCAATACCTTGGGCAGCAGCGAATAGGTGCGGCCGTCGGTGGTGGCGTAGCCAAGCTTGATCAGCGTGTGCAGGCAGCGGCGCACGGCGGCCCGGGGGATTTCGGTGCGGTGGCTGATCTGGGCGATGGTCAGGTGGCGCTTGCGCTCTTGGAAGGCCTGGATCACCGCCAGCCCCCGCGCCAGCGAAGTCATGAAGTCAGGGTCGCCGGTAAAAGCCTGGATACGCTTGGCCGGCGAAGCCACGATCGGCGGCGCCAGTGCCGGCGAACTCGGGCGGGGCGCCTCGGGGTTGTCGGATTCGTTGGCCTGGGTTTGGTCGCTCATCGCTCACCTCAAAAAAATCGCTAGCTCGTGCGATTATCGAACGAACGGCCGATAATCGCAATTGACCGCTGACAAATTTACTTATACCTTTCTCCTGCCACTTGTGGCTTCTTTGGAGAGACTGGTCAGGTACCCACCGTAGAAGTCCCGGGCAGCGGCCTCGCCTAGTGCGAGGCCGTTTTTGTTTTCCCCGCCTGCCCTGCCTCGCCTTCGTGCTGAACTTTACCCCGCCTTGTTCGCTCAAAGTTTGCACACGCCGGCAACTTGCACACCGTGATGTCAACGGGACGTAAATAACCCTGTTTGGCACTTTATCGATTGCTATAATCGATTCTGCTGGCACCGATCGATACACCGGCACTGCAGGCATTACCGACATCGGCCATCCAGCACACTCAGTGCATGGGCAACTAGCGCCTGCATACAACATCAGCACTATCACGCATTCAGGTATTACTGTGACGAAAGAAGAACTGCGCGCGGAACTCGAGCGCCAGGCTGAACGTTACAAGGAAGTTTACGGTGGCGAAGTCACCACCTACGCCGCTCAACCCGACCCGGAACGCAAACCCTGGCGCAAACGTGCCACGGTTCAGGATCAGGTGTTCAGCCAGGAACTGGAAAAGATGGAAAAGGAACTGCGCAGCGACGAGCCCTGATCGCTGCCAGGCCACTTGCGGCGCGCCGATCTTTACCGATCGGCCGCCGATGAAATGGAATTACACAAATTTCATACAAGCGTTTGAACAGTGGAACGCCCTGGCCGTTTTCGTAAATTTGGCGAAATTCATCTGATTTTGTGTTTTTTAGCGGAACTTTTTCCGTTTCAGCACGTCCTTTCAGGCATTGAGAGGCGCTTCACAAGCCTGCCGCTGGTCTGCAGTGGGTGCATCGATTGCCAAGGTTTTCTGGCATAATCCCGCCCCCCTATGACCGCCAGACAACCTTCATGATCGATTTATTCAGCGGACTGGATGCCTGGGTATTGGTGAGCCTGCTGCTCGCCTTGACCTTCGTGCTCGCCTTCGAGTTCATCAATGGCTTTCATGACACCGCCAACGCGGTAGCCACCGTCATCTATACCAAAGCCATGCCACCGCACCTGGCCGTATTCTTCTCCGGGGTGTTCAACTTCCTCGGCGTTCTGCTCGGCGGTGTCGGCGTGGCCTATGCCATCGTCCACCTGTTGCCGGTGGAACTGCTGATCAACGTGAACACCGGCCATGGCCTGGCCATGGTCTTCTCGTTGCTGGCCGCGGCCATCACCTGGAACCTGGGCACCTGGTACTTCGGCATCCCCGCCTCCAGCTCGCACACCCTGATCGGTTCGATCCTCGGTGTGGGCCTGGCCAACGCCATGATCAACGACATCCCCCTGGGTGATGGCGTCAACTGGCAGAAGGCGATCGACATCGCCATGTCGCTGGTGGTCTCGCCCATGGCCGGCTTCGCTGTCGCAGCCCTGTTGCTGCTCGGCCTGAAGTGGTGGCGCCCGCTGTCGAAGATGCACAAGACCCCGGAGCAACGCCGCAAGCTCGACGACAAGAAGCACCCACCCTTCTGGAACCGCCTGGTACTGGTGATTTCGGCCATGGGCGTGAGCTT
Organism: Pseudomonas sp. UBA6315; assembly: GCF_002438125.1. Classification (NCBI taxonomy): domain Bacteria; kingdom Pseudomonadati; phylum Pseudomonadota; class Gammaproteobacteria; order Pseudomonadales; family Pseudomonadaceae; genus Pseudomonas; species Pseudomonas sp. UBA6315. The sequence goes on along the minus strand of NZ_DJTF01000127.1, from coordinate 11,976 downwards.
CGTGCACGGCTCCAACGATGGCCAGAAAGGCATCGGCCTGATCATGCTGGTGCTGATCGGTATCGTGCCGGCCAAGTTCGTCCTCGACCTGAACAGCACCACCTACCAGATCGAGCGCACCCGTGACGCCACCACCCACCTGAGCCAGTTCTACCAGCGCAACGCCGGCACCCTGGGCGAGTTCCTGGCACTGGGCAAGGCCCAGCCAAGCGACCTGCCGGAGCAGTTCAGCTGCAACCCGCAGCAGACCGAGCCGACCATCGCTGCGCTGCAGACCTCGCTGCAGGGCGTGACCGACTACCGCGCCCTCAGCGCCGACAAGCGCGTCGAAGTGCGCCGCTACCTGCTGTGCCTGGACGACACGGCGAAGAAGGTCGGCAAGCTGCCAGGCCTGGAAGCCCGTGAAAAGGCTGACCTGGAGAAGCTGCGCAAAGACCTCACCGCCACCACCGAATACGCCCCGTTCTGGGTGATCGTGGCCGTCGCCCTGGCCTTGGGCCTGGGCACCATGGTTGGCTGGAAGCGTGTGGTGCTGACCGTGGGCGAGAAGATCGGCAAGCAAGGCATGACCTATGCCCAGGGCATGTCGGCGCAGATCACCGCGGCCTGTGCCATCGGCCTGGCCAACGTGTTTGCCCTGCCCGTGTCGACCACCCATGTGTTGTCGTCCGGTGTGGCCGGCACCATGGTCGCCAACAAGAGCGGCCTGCAAGGCGGCACGGTGAAAACCATCCTGCTGGCCTGGGTGCTGACCCTGCCTGCCTCCATGGGCCTGGCTGCCGGCCTGTTCTGGCTGGCGTCCAAGGCGCTGGGCTAAGCAATACCGCTGCAATGAAAAAGGCGCCCTCTAGGCGCCTTTTTCATGGATCTTTGGCGGCCTCTTCGCGGGGCAAGCCCGCTCCCACAGGTACCCCACTGCCCTGAAGCTCAGTGAGGTACCTGTGGGAGCCGGCTTGCCGGCGATGAGGCCAGGGCAGGCAGCTAGCGCTTCTTGCCCCCCAACAACGACCCCATCAACCCCCGCACCAACTGGCGCCCCAACTGGTTCGCCGCCTGGCGCACCGCCGACTTGATCGCCTGCCCCGCCGCGCTCTGCAAAAACTCCCCGGCCTTGTCGGCCAGGCTTTCTTCATCCGCCTTGGGCACCGGCGCCGGCTCCACCGGCTCGCCCTTGCGCTGGGTGAGCATTTCATACGCCGACTCCCGATCGATCGGCTTGTCATAGCGCCCCAGCAACGGCGACCCGGCAATCAACGCGGCCCGCTCGGCCGCGCTCAATGGGCCGATACGCGACTGCGGCGGTGCAATCAGCACCCGCTGCACCATCGCCGGGGTGCCCTTTTCCTCCAGGGTGCCGACCAACGCCTCGCCGATGCCAAGCTCGGTGAGCACCGCCAGGCTGTCGAACGCAGGGTTGGGGCGAAAACCATCGGCCACCGCGCGCAACGACTTCTGCTCCTTGGCGGTGAACGCACGCAAGCCATGCTGGATACGCAAGCCCAGCTGGGCCAGCACGGTATCGGGCAGGTCGCTCGGCGACTGGGTGACGAAATACACCCCCACGCCCTTGGAGCGAATCAGCCGCACCACCTGCTCCAGCCGGTCCTGCAGCGCCTTGGGCGTGCCATTGAACAGCAGGTGCGCCTCGTCGAAGAACAGTGCCAGCACCGGTTTTTCGGCATCGCCGCGTTCCGGCAACTGTTCGAACAGTTCGGCCAGCAACCATAGAAGGAAGGTGGCATAGACCTTGGGCGCGTCGTGCACCAGCCGGCTGGCATCGAGCAGGTGGATACGCCCGCGCCCATCGCCGTCGGGCCTGAGCAAGTCTTCCAGTTGCAGCGCCGGCTCGCCGAACAACGCCTCGGCGCCCTGCTGCTCCAGGGTTGCCAGGCGCCGCAAGAGAGCCTGGGTCGAGCCGCTGGTCATCAGGGCGCTGTCATCGCCGAGCAGTTGCGGGTTGTCCTTCAGGTGCGCGAGCAGCGCTTTGAGGTCTTTCAGGTCGAGCAGCAGCAGCCCTTCCCGGTCGGCTACCTTGAACGCCGCATAAAGAGCGGCCTGCTGGCTGTCGGTCAGCTCCAAGAGATTGCCGAGCAACAACGGCCCCATTTCGCTGAGGGTGGTGCGCAGCGGATGGCCGGATTGCCCGGCGATGTCCCACAAGGTGACCGGGTAGGCACGCGGCCCATAGTCGAGCCAGGGCATCCCGGCTATGCGCTCGGCCACTTTGCCCTGCGGGGCGCCGGCGGCGCCAAGGCCACACAGGTCGCCTTTGACATCCGCCGCGAACACCGCCACGCCAGCATCGCTGAACACTTCCGCCAGGTGCTGCAAGGTCACGGTCTTGCCGGTACCGGTGGCACCCGCCACCAACCCATGGCGATTGGCCAGGCGCATGGCTTGCTTGACCGGCTCGCCATCCGTGCCTGCGCCGATAACTATGGTCGAAGAATCCGACATCTTTTTGATCCTCTTCTCAAGCTTTAACACTTAGTGGCCGATACCTCGGGGTGATATTCGCCATTGAAGACAGGAACAACCCAAAGGACTTCCCGGGATGTTGCACTGTTTTACTGCTGTATTCGTGCGAACGCCCGATAAAAACCTTAGCGGAACCGATTACGCCATGAACAAAAGCCTTCGTTTCAGCCACAAGATTCTTTTGGCGGCATCACTGATCGTGATGCTCGCCTTCAGCCTGTTTACCCTCTACAACGATTACCTCCAGCGTAATGCGATCCGCGAGAATCTGGAGAATTATCTGGCTGAAATGGGCGAGTCCACTTCGACCAACATTCGCAACCTGTTCGAAGGCCGCATCAAGTTGGTGGAAAACCTGGCGCAGAACATTGCCCAGCAACCCGAGCAGGCCGAAACCCTGATGGGCCAGCGCGCACTGATCTCGAGTTTTCTGACGGTCTACCTGGGCAAGGTCGACGGTGGTTTCAGCGTGCGCCCCGACTCGAAGATGCCCGACGGCTACGACCCGCGCACCCGCCCCTGGTACAAGGACGGCATGAACGCCCAGGGCGTGACCCTCACCGAACCCTACATGGACATGACCACCAACAAGATGGTCATCGGCATCCTCAGCAAGGTTTCCTCCAGTGTTGGCGTGGTCGGCGGTGACCTGGCCCTCGACGGCCTGGTGCAGATCATCAACTCGCTGAACTTCGGCGGCATGGGCTACGCCTTCCTGGTCAACGACCAGGGCAAGGTGCTGGTTCACCCCGACCAGCAGATGGTCATGAAGTCGCTGTCGGACCTGTTCCCGCAGCACACGCCGAAACTGTCCGGCGAGTTGACCGAAGTGCAGGCCGACGGCCAGACCCGCCTGCTGACCTTCACCCCGATCAAGGGCCTGCCTTCGGCCAACTGGTACATCGGCCTGTCGGTGGACAAGGACAAGGCCTTCGCCATGCTCAGCACCTTCCGCACCTCGGCGGTGATCGCCACCGTGGTGGCGGTGGTGATCATCATCGGCCTGCTGGGCCTGCTGATCCGTGTGCTGATGCAACCGCTGCTGACCATGACCCGCGCCATGGAAGACATCGCCGAAGGCGAAGGCGACCTGACCAAGCGCCTGAGCATCCACAACCACGACGAATTCGGCGTGCTGGGCACCGCCTTCAACCGCTTCGTCGAGCGGATCCACGGCTCGATCCGCGAAGTGTCCTCGGCCACCGAGCAGGTCAACGAAGTGGCCCTGCGGGTGATCAGCGCCTCCAACTCGTCGATGACCAACTCCGACGAGCAGTCCAACCGCACCAACAGTGTCGCCGCCGCCATCAACGAACTGGGCGCCGCCGCCCAGGAGATCGCCGGCAACGCCGCCCAGGCTTCGCAGCACGCAACCTCTGCACGCCTGCTGGCCGAGGAAGGGCAGCAGGTGGTCGAGCGCAACATCGCGGCGATGAACCGCTTGTCCGACCTGATCGTCACCTCCAGCGCACACATCGAGACGCTCAACAGCAAGACCGTCAACATCGGCCAGATTCTCGAGGTGATCACCAGCATTTCCCAGCAGACCAACCTGCTGGCGCTGAACGCCGCGATCGAAGCCGCACGTGCCGGTGAAGCCGGCCGCGGGTTCGCCGTGGTGGCCGATGAAGTGCGCAACCTGGCCCACCGCACCCAGGAATCGGCGCAGCAAGTGCAGAGCATGATCGAAGAGCTGCAGGTCGGCGCCCGCGAGTCGGTCGAGACCATGGGCCAGAGCCAGCGCCACAGCCAGGACAGCGTGCAGATCGCCAACCAGGCCGGTGAACGCCTGGACAGCGTCACCGTGCGCATCGGCGAGATCGACGGCATGAACCAGTCGGTGGCCACGGCCACCGAAGAGCAGACCGCCGTGGTCGACTCGATCAACATGGACATCAACGAAATCAACATGCTCAACCAGGAGGGCGTCGAGAACCTGCAGGCCACCCTGCGCGCGTGCTCGGACCTCGAGCAGCAGGCCTCGCGCCTGAAGCAGCTGGTCGGCAGCTTCCGCATCTGACCCGCGCTCATCACCGCCAAGCCGGCTCCCCACCCAGCCCTGTGGGAGCCGGCTTGCCGGCGATGGCTGCCCCCCCTCCCCCCAGCTCAACCCGATCGAACAAACTATCCTTCAGGAAGGTCAACCTTTAGGCGCGTCATCGTCGGCTTTATTACCGCCGCATGACAGACCCGAAGACGATCCCGGAGGGATGCTGATCGTGCACATCGCTGACATCACCATGTTCTATGCCCCCGCCAGCGGCGGCGTACGGACTTATCTTGATGCCAAACACCATCGCCTCGACGCCCTCCAGGGCGTGCGCCACAGCCTGCTGATCCCAGGCCCCAGTGCCCGCCACACCAATGGCGTGTACGAGGTACCGGCCCCGCCCCTGCCCTTTGGCAACGGCTACCGCTTCCCGGTGCGCCTGGGCCCCTGGTGCACGGTGCTGCGCCGCCTCAAGCCCGACCTGATCGAAGTCGGCGACCCCTACCTGACCGCCTGGGCCGCACTCGAAGCGCGCCGCCAGCTGGACGTGCCGGTGATCGGCTTCTACCACTCCGACTTGCCGCTGCTGGTCAGCAACCGCATGGGCAACTGGTTCACGCCCAATGTCGAAGCCTATGTCAGCAAGCTCTACGGCAATTTCGACCGGGTGCTGGCGCCAAGCCAGGTGATGGCCGACAAGCTGCGCCGCCTGGGCGTGCGCGACGTGCACGTGCAACGCCTGGGCGTGGACCTGGCCACCTTCAACCCGGCACGCCGCGACCCGCAGTTGCGCGCCCAGCTGGGCATCCCCGATACCAGCCGGCTGCTGGTGTTCGCCGGCCGTGGCTCGCGGGAAAAGAACCTGCCGGTGCTGCTCGACTGCATGCAGCACCTGGGGCGCCCCTACCACTTGCTGCTGGTGGGCTCGAACATGCCGGCCAGCGTGCCTGGCAACGTCAGTGTGATCGACCACTTCTGCCCGCTCGAGGAGGTCGCCCGGCTGGTGGCCAGCGCCGACCTGCTGGTGCATGCCGGCGACCAGGAAACCTTCGGCCTGGTGATCCTCGAGGCGATGGCCAGCGCCACGCCGGTGATAGCGGTACGCGCCGGCGCCTTCAGCGAAATCGTCAACGAACAGTGCGGGCGCCTGTGCAACGCCAACGATGGCCGGGCCATGGCCACGGCCGTGCGCGAAGCGTTCGAAGAGGGGGTGCGCAAGCTCGGTGCCCAGGCTCGCCAGCATGTCGAGCAGCATTACTCGTGGGACAACGTGGTCAGCGGCCTGCTCCAGCATTACCAGGCCGTGCTCGGCCACCAGCCGCAGGTGCGCGCCCATGGCTGAGGCCGAAGGTTCGTCGCGCAGCCTGATGCTGGTGCTGCACGACATCGCCCCGGAAACCTGGCCGGACTACCAGCCATTCGTGCAGGCGGTCGACGAAATGGGCAACGTGCCGATGACCTGGCTGGTGGTGCCGGACTTTCACCACCGCACCCCCCTGGCACGCTCACCGACCTTTTGCCGGCTGCTCGAAAAGCGCCTGGCGCGCGGCGACGAACTGGCCCTGCATGGCTTCTACCACGCCGACGACGGCCCCACGCCGCGCAGCCTAGGCGAGTATTTCATGCGCCGCCTCTACACCCACGAAGGCGAGTTCTATGCGCTGGACCAGGCCCAGGCGCTGCAGCGCCTGGAACAGGGCCTGGCGCTGTTCGCCCGGCAGGGTTGGCCGGTGGCAGGCTTCGTCGCCCCGGCCTGGCTGATGAGCCAGGGCACGCGCCAGGCCTTGTGCCAATTGCCGCTGCGCTACACCAGCACACCGCAGCATTTGTATCGCTTGCCCGACTTCACCGCCTTCGATGCCCCCGGGCTGGTCTGGAGCGCCCGCAGCGCCTGGCGCCGGGGCCTGTCACGGGTGGTCTGCAACTGGCAGCAGCAACGCTGGCGCGAAGCAGATACCTTGCGCCTCGGCCTGCACCCGGTGGACATGCGCCACCGCTCGTCGCGCAATTACTGGCTGACGACGCTCGAAACCTTGTTGCAGCAAGGCCGTGAACCCTTGACCAAATCGGCCTGGCTGGAGCGCCAGGTGCTCGCATGAATCGCCTGGCCTGGCTCGGCCTGGCCCTGCTCTGCGCCCTGCTGGTGCCGGCCTTGCTCGGCGGCAGCGAGCTGCTGCCAAGGCTGCAGGCCTTCGACCCCGGCCTGATGCTCACCCTGCTCGGGATGATCCTGCTGTGCTGGGTGATCAACGCCTTGCGCCTGCGCCTGCTGCTCGGCCAGCACGGGGCCAAACTTGGCCACATGCGCAGCCTTGGCGTGGTGATGGCCACCGAATTCGCCATCTGCACCACGCCCGGTGGCAGCGGTGGGCCGTTGACGCTGATGGCCTTGCTCGCCCGCGACCGCATTGGCCCGGCCCGCAGTGGCGCGGTGTTCGCCATGGACCAGCTGAACGACTTGCTGTTCTTCTTCTGCGCGATGCTGGCCATCGCCGGCTATGCCCTGTTCCACAGCCTGGGGCGCAGCCAGGAGAGCCTGTTGCTGGGCAGCGCCTTGCTGCTGAGCTGCGCACTGGCGGTGGTCGTGGCGTTGCTGCGTTATCGGCGCCAGCTGATGCGTTTCAATGGCCGGCTGCTGCAGCGCCTGGGCGTGGCCCCACGGCGCAAGCGGCGCTGGGCGCGCAAGTTCTTGCACTTCGTCGCCGCCCTGGCCCAGACCTGGCGGCTGCCCAAGCGCACCTTGGCGCTGGTGTTCACCCTCACCTGTGCGCACTGGAGCCTGCGCTACAGCGTGCTGTACCTGGTGTTGAGGGGGTTGGGCGTGGAGCTGTCGTGGGTGCCGAGCTTTCTGGTGCAGATGCTGTCGCTCAGCGCCGGGCAGTTCAGCCTGATGCCGGGCGGTGCGGGGGCTGCCGAACTGACGTCGGCGAGCCTGCTGGCGCCGATGGTCGGCAGCTCGACAGCCGCAGCGGCGATCCTGATCTGGCGTGCGGTTACTTACTATTTTTATCTGCTGGCGGGCGGGCCGGTGTTCGTCTACCTGCTGGCGCGTCCGCTGCTGGAGCGCTGGCGGGGTCAGGCGGGTTGAGCTGGCGCCAGAGTTCGGCGGCGCCTGGGAAGTCGGTGCCGTCGTCGTCATCGAGGGCGTCGGGGTCGTAGCGCGCGAGGCAGCCTTCACCGAGGGTGGGGGGAGTTGTGGCAGCGGGCTTGTTGCGGGAATTCGCCAAGGGGACTCCTCGGGGCGCTGTGCGCCCCAATCGCCGGCAAGCCGGCTCCCACAGATGCCTTGTGCAGTAACGGTGGGAGCCGGCTTGCCGGCGATTGGGCTGCGAAGCGGCCCTATGCTCGAATCAGTCGAACACCACGGTCTTGTTGCCGTGCACCAGCACGCGGTCTTCCAGGTGATAACGCAGGCCGCGGGCCAGCACCATCTTCTCCACATCGCGGCCGAAGCGGACCATGTCCTCGATGCTGTCGGCGTGGCTGACGCGCACCACGTCCTGCTCGATGATCGGGCCGGCGTCCAGCTCTTCGGTCACGTAGTGGCAGGTGGCGCCGATCAGTTTCACGCCGCGCAGGGCAGCCTGGTGATAAGGCTTGGCGCCGACGAACGAAGGCAGGAAGCTGTGGTGGATGTTGATGACCTTTTCGGCGTAATCCTGGCACAGCTGCGGCGGCAGAATCTGCATGTAGCGCGCCAGCACCACCACATCGGCGGCATGCTCCTGGACCAGGCGCGACACTTCGGCAAACGCCGGCGCCTTGTCTTTGGGGTCGACCGGCACGTGGAAGAACGGAATGCCATGCCACTCGACCATGCTGCGCAGGTCGTTGTGGTTGGAAATCACGCAAGGAATCTCGCAATCCAGCTCGTCGGTGTGCCAGCGGTGCAGCAGGTCGGCCAGGCAATGCGATTCACGGCTGGCCATCAGCACCACGCGCTTTTTCTGCGCAGAATCGGTAACACGCCAAGTCATGGAGAACTCTTCGGCGATCGGCGCGAAGGCTTCGCGGAAGGCCTCGATACCGAACGGCAACGATTCGGCGCGAATTTCATGGCGCATGAAGAACCAACCACTCTGTTCATCGGAGTGGTGGCTGGCTTCGTTGATCCAGCCATTGTAAAGGGCCAGGAAATTACTGACTTTCGCCACGATGCCAACACGGTCGGGGCAGGCGATCACCAGACGATAGGTGCGCATGAATAAGACTCCAGAACTTCGCAAAGGCGCTCATTCTAGCGGCCCGGCCCAAAAAACGCAGTAAGCATTGCACCGACCGGTAACCCGGCGTGGCCGATGCGTCCCCTTGCGCCCGCTATCAAGTGGCTTGCGCACATGCCCGGGCAATTGACCAGGCTTATGTAAAAATTTCTTAATGTTGAGATAATTTGTCACAGGGTAATTAACAGTTCGGCCGGGTATTAATATGTTTACTTGAGTGTATGGCCTGTCTATTATTGCCCCACACATTTCTGAACACGCATTAAGGAACACTCCATGTCCCTGATCAACGAGTACCGCGCTACCGAAGAAGCCATCAAGGAACTTCAGGCCCGCCTGGCCAACCTGTCGCAGGATGACAAGCTGAAAAAAGAACTGGAGTTCGAAGGCAAACTGCGCACGCTGATGGGTGAATACTCCAAGTCGCTGCGTGATGTCATCGCTCTGCTCGACCCAGAGTCGAAACTGAGCAAAGCCCCGCGTGGCGCAGTCAAGACCACTGGCACCAAGCGTGCTCGCAAGGTCAAGCAATACAAGAACCCGCACAATGGTGAAGTGATCGAAACCAAAGGCGGCAACCACAAGACCCTGAAAGAATGGAAAGCCAAATGGGGTGGTGATGTGGTTGAAGGCTGGGCAACCCTGCTGGACTGATAGTCCACACTCGCCCCGTTTGTTGAAATGAAAAACGCCGGCACGCTGCCGGCGTTTTTCGTTTGTGCCTCAATGGTTGATGGCAAATTGTTCCGACAACCTGCGGGCATGCACTTGCCAGGCTTCCAGCACCCGGCGCCCGGCCTCGTCGGCATCGGCCCAGGCGCTCTGCCGGGCCTGCTCGAAGTCGCCCAGGGTATTGGGCGCGCCCCACACAGGGTCACTCAAGCGCTGCTGGCAGAACGCATGCCAACGCTGGCGCTCGTCGCTGTTCAAGGTCTCGGGGAAGTTTCGAGCGCGGTAACGGAACAGCAACTCAGGCATGCGCGGGTCGTCGAACATCCAATGGCCATGCCCCAATTGTGCAGGGTCCAGTGTGCGAACTTGCTCGCACAGGCGCCGGTCCCGGTCGCCGAGAAATCCGTCATACAATTGCTGTTCAGGGTCTTCATTCGGGGCAAACTCTTCCTGCCCATAAATATGTGCCAGCTTGTCGTGCCACGCCTCTTGTTGATTGGCCAGCGCTTCACCACGTGCCTGCAACTGTGGCAAGTCGATACCCAGGCGTTGCTGATCCACCGGGCGCAATACCGACAACGGCGCCAGCACCGGGCAACGGTTGATCTGCACCAACTTGAGCGGCACCGGTAATTGCCCTTCTGCCAATTGGTCATGCCGCGTATACAAGCGCTGACGAAGTACCTCGGCACTTTCCCTTAATAACGGTAGGGTTTCCTGATGCAGGTCGCACACAATCAGTGCATTGCGATTACGCGGGTGCCAGGCCAGGGGCAAGACCACACCCAGGTAATGACGCGCCGCCGAAAAGCGCCCGGAAATATGCACCAGCGGTTGCAACAAACGCACCTGCTCCATCACTTTGTGTTTGCTGCGCAACTGGAACAACCATTCATACAGTTTGGGTTGTTTTTGCCGTATCAAGCGCGCCAGGGCGATGGTTGCCCGCACGTCGGAAAGCGCTTCGTGCGCATGCCCGTGGTCGATGCCGTTGGCCTTGCTCAGCAACTCCAGGCGCAGGCTGGTGCGCCCATCCTGTTGCGGCCATTCGATACCTTCCGGGCGAAGCGCATAGGCCGTGCGCACCACATCGATCAAATCCCAGCGGCTGTTGCCGCCCTGCCATTCGCGGGCATAGGGGTCGAAGAAGTTGCGATAGAGGCTGTAGCGGGTCACTTCGTCGTCAAAGCGCAAGGTGTTGTAACCCGCGCTGCAGGTGCCTGGGCGCGCCAGTTGCTCATGCACGCGGGTCATGAACTCGGCTTCGCACAAGCCTTGGGTGGCCAGTTGCTGCGGGGTGATGCCGGTCACCAGGCAAGCGGCCGGGTGCGGCAGTATGTCGTCGGAGGGGCGGCAATAAAGGTTGATCGGTGCCTCGATCTCGTTGAGGTCGAGGTCGGTGCGCACGCCAGCCACCTGCAGCGGCCGGTCGCAGCGCGGGTTGATGCCGGTGGTTTCGTAGTCGTGCCAGAAAATGCTGGAAGTCACGGGGTCATCCTGAAGCGAGGTTGACCCGATTCTAGCGGACCACGCCTCAGACGGAAGCGTTGGCCGGGAGGAAACTGAAATAGTCACGCAGCGAGCGCACGAAGTCATCGTACTCGCGCGGCGCCTGCAGCAGCATGAAGCCCGAATCGTAATGGCCCGGCGTCTGGTCTTCGCGGCACCACAGGCAACTGGCGGTCAGGTTGATGAACTGCAAGCCGCCACCGGCCAGCGGCACGCGCAGCTGCAGTTCGTAATCCGGCCCGACCAGCACAGGCAATTGGCTGATCACCATCAGCCCGTCTTCGGAGGCATTACCCAACTGGCCGATCGGCTGATCGGTGAAGCGATTGAACACCCTCAGCGCGCAGGGCAGTTGATGGCGTTCGATATGGCGCTTGTTGAACATGGTCACAAGTGCAGTCCGTACCCGATGCCAGGAATGCAAGGTACTGGCGATTGTTGTAACAACTTAGTTACAGGTTAACGCAGCTCGCTGTGCAAATCCCATGAATTTATCGACACCTTGGTGTTAACGCCAAGGAGAGGTATTCACAGGGCTGGCCACCGCCGTCTGGCCGCTGCGGTAGTGGCCCAGCTTCTCCAGGGTCTGCAGGCGCGCCTTGGCGCGGAAGGCGTATTCGTTGTTCGGATACTGCTGGATCAGGTACTCGTAGGTCTGCGCAGCATCCACGTACAGCTGCTGGCGTTCCAGGCACTGGCCACGCAGCAGCGACACTTCCGGGTGGATGAACGGGCGGGCGCGGCTGGTGCGGTCGACCTGCGACAACTCCAGCATGACCTTCTGGCAATCGCCCCGGTCGTAGGCGCGGTAGGCGTTGTTCAGGTGATGGTCCATGGACCAGCGGGTGCAGCCGACGGTGCTGGCCGCCGCCAGGGCTAAAACGATGAGGGCTCGCATGGGGGATCTCCTTTGATGCCAGTGTATCGGCCTTTGCCCGCAAATCTTCACAGCCTTTTGCCAGGATACCTTGCCCGTTCATATGCCACCCTGCGTGCCTTGCAGGTAGTGCAACGGAACAATGACTACAGCGCGATTCAGGAGTAGCCTTTCGCTGCGCTTCACTATAGGAGTCTGTGCATGACCATCCGCCGTACCAAAATCGT
>NZ_DJTF01000009.1:0-4095 GCF_002438125.1 Pseudomonas sp. UBA6315 | reverse complement strand
GGTTGAACCACACATCCACTTCACCATGCTTCTGCACCAGGGCGCGGGCGTTGCCCGGGTTGGTTTCCAGGTGCAGCACACGGTTGGCGTGGGCGTACAGCACTGGGTCGTTGCGCACTTTCTCGAACGACGGCAGGCGGATCACCGACTTCTCGCGGGTGACGCTCGGGCTATCGAGGATCTGCACCACCTTGGCCTCGTTCGGATCCTCCTGGTCGCCCTTGGCCTGCTCGATGGCGCAGGCCTGGGTGTCCTGGGTATTCACGTACGGGTTGATGATCTTGTCGACACGGCCTGGGCGGTCGATACGGGTGGAGTCGATCTCGAACCAGCCTTGCGGCGTGTCGCGGCGCACGAAGGCGGTGCCGCGCACGTCGGTGATGGTTTCGATGTTTTCGCCGTTGGACAGGCGCTGGGCCACTTCCACCACTGCACGCTCGGCGTTGCCGAACAGCAGGATGTCGGCGCTGGCGTCGATCAGGATCGAGTGGCGAACCTTGTCCTGCCAGTAGTCGTAGTGGGCGATGCGGCGCAGCGAGGCCTCGATGCCGCCCAGCACGATCGGCACGTGCTTGTAGGCTTCCTTGCAGCGCTGGCTGTACACCAGGCTGGCGCGGTCCGGACGGCTGCCGGCCAACCCGCCCGGGGTGTAGGCGTCGTCGGAGCGCATCTTCTTGTCAGCGGTGTAGCGGTTGATCATCGAGTCCATGTTGCCGGCCGCGACACCGAAGAACAGGTTCGGCTCGCCGAGCTTCATGAAGTCGTCTTTGGACTGCCAGTTCGGCTGGGCGATGATGCCAACGCGAAAGCCCTGGGCTTCCAGCAGGCGGCCGATGATGGCCATGCCGAACGACGGATGGTCGACGTAGGCATCACCGGTCACGATGATGATGTCGCAGGAATCCCAGCCGAGCAGATCCATCTCCTGCCTGCTCATCGGCAGGAAAGGTGCTGGCCCGAAGCATTCGGCCCAGTACTTGGGATAGTCGTAGAGAGGTTTGGCTGCTTGCATGTCAGTGACCGGTTCTGGTGTGCAGGGAAATCGCGGGCGCGGAATATAGCACAAAATTTGACCAAATCCGACGGTGGTTGTCGGATTCATTGTGTGCCTGCTTGGGCCTCATCGCCGGCAAGCCGGCTCCCACAGGATCAGCACCGCTCTTGAGGAGGGAGGGGTACCTGTGGGAGCCGGCTTGCCGGCGATGGGGGCGGCGACTTACTCGTCGTCGTCGAAGTTGTACATGCCCGGCGCGAGGTTCTCGAAGCGGGTGTACTTGCCGATGAACGCCAGGCGCACGAAGCCGATGGGGCCGTTACGCTGCTTGCCGATGATGATTTCGGCAACGCCCTTGTGCTCGGTCTCCGGGTGGTACACCTCGTCGCGGTACACGAACATGATCACGTCGGCGTCCTGCTCGATTGCACCCGATTCACGCAAGTCGGAGTTCACCGGGCGCTTGTTCGGGCGCTGTTCCAGGGAACGGTTGAGCTGCGACAGGGCGATGACCGGGCAGTTGAATTCCTTGGCCAGGGCCTTGAGCGAGCGGGAGATCTCGGAAATCTCGTTGGTGCGGTTGTCACCGGCAGAGCCCGGGATCTGCATGAGCTGCAGGTAGTCGACCATGATCATGGCGATTTCGCCGTGTTCACGCGCCAGGCGGCGGGTGCGCGCACGCATTTCCGAGGGGCTGATGCCGGCGGTATCGTCGATGAACAACTTGCGGTCGTTGAGCAGGTTGACCGCCGAGGTCAGGCGCGGCCAGTCATCGTCGTCCAGCTGGCCGGAACGCACCTTGGTCTGGTCGATGCGGCCAAGCGAAGAAAGCATACGCATGATCAGCGATTCACCTGGCATCTCCAGGGAGAACACCAGCACGGCCTTGTCGGTGCGCAGTACGGCGTTCTCTACCAGGTTCATGGCGAAGGTGGTCTTGCCCATCGATGGACGGCCCGCAACGATGATCAGGTCGGCGGCCTGCAGGCCGCTGGTCTTCTCGTCCAGGTCGGTGTAGCCGGTGGACACGCCGGTGATGTCGCTGTCGGAGTTGAACAGCGTGTCGATGCGATCGATGGCCTTGGTCAACAGCTCGTTGACGCCCACCGGGCCGCCGGTCTTCGGCCGCGCCTCGGCGATCTGGAAGATCTGCCGCTCGGCGTCGTCGAGGATCTCTTCGGCGTTGCGCCCTTGCGGGTTGAAGGCGTTGTCGGCGATGTCGGTGCTGATGCTGATCAGCTGGCGCAACGTGGCCCGCTCGCGAATGATCGCGGCGTAGGCCTTGATGTTGGCCACCGACGGCGTGTTCTTGGCCAGCTCTGCCAGGTAGGCCAGGCCGCCGACCTGGGTCGACAGGCCTTCCTTGTCCAGCTGCTCGTGCAGGGTGACCACGTCGAACGGCTGGTTGGCGTCCGCGAGCTTGTGCACGGCGCGGAAGATCAGGCGGTGGTCATGCCGGTAGAAGTCACCATCCGAGACCTGATCCAGCACCCGCTCCCAGGCGTTGTTGTCCAGCATCAGGCCACCGAGCACGGCCTGTTCGGCCTCGATGGAATGCGGCGGCACCTTCAGGGCAGCGGTTTGCAGGTCGAGTTGTTCGGGGTTGGTAATCTCGTTCATGGCCACGAAAGAATTCTGGAGGATGAAAAAGACAAAGGGCACGGCCTGTCGAAAACAGGACCGTGCCCGATGTTAACCGGCTAACCCGCGAGGGGCTAGCCAGTCAGCGCAGCTTAGGCAGCTACGACGACCACACGTACAGTGGCTTCAACGTCGCTGTGCAGGTGCACGGCTACGTCGTATTCGCCAACTTGACGGATGGTGCCGTTCGGCAGACGCACTTCAGCTTTGGCCACTTCAACGCCGGAGGCGGTCAGGGCGTCAGCGATGTCGTGGGTGCCGATCGAACCGAACAGCTTGCCTTCGTCGCCAGCGGTGGCAGTGATGGTCACTTCCAGCTCGGCCAGTTGGGCAGCGCGGCTTTCAGCCGAAGCTTTACGGTCAGCAGCTGCTTTTTCCAGCTCGGCGCGACGCTCTTCGAACGCAGCCAGGTTGGCGGCGTTGGCAACGGTGGCCTTGCCGAATGGCAGCAGGAAGTTACGGCCGTAACCAGCCTTAACCTTAACTTTGTCGCCCAGGTTGCCCAGGTTAGCGACTTTTTCCAGCAGGATCAGTTCCATTTGGTAAAACCTCTTAACTTTTAACCTTCACCGTTCGCGGAGTCTTTCCCCGGGGGGGACTTGCGACCGCGAAAATCAATCAGGCTGTCGACAATGGCCAGAACCATCAGTAACGGATAAATCAGCTGCATGATCAGCGGCAACGTCACGTACATGCCCACCAGCCAGAACCCGGCCAGTCGCCCCTGTGCCACCAGCCCGTGCATCAAGGCGATGCCGGCCAGGACCAGTACCAGGCTCGATGCCGATGCCAGGATGATGAACTGCGGCCCGATGAACGGAGCCACCACCATCACTGCCACCAAGACCGCCATGGTCTGTTTCGGCAGCCTCAGCGCGCGAAATTCGCGACCGAAGCCTCCAGGGTTGTACAACGCTGCCTGCCAATAGCGCGCCAGCACCAGGGCCAGCACACTGAACAATTGCACCGTCACTGCTGTGGAGGCGACCAGCACAGGGCGGATCAGCTCACCGGAGAGCACCGGTTGCCCTTCGATCTTCGGCATGGCTTCGGCAAACGCCTTGGCCAGCACATCGAAGGTCTGGGCCAGCGCCAGGTCGAGCACGTGGCTGAAAACCACGGCGAACACGGCACTGACCACCAACACTCGGCTCCAGGGATGCTCGGCACGCAACATGGCGGCCAGGCTCAGGGCACCTGCGATCACCATGAAGGTGATGGGGTCGCCCATGTACCACACGGCCAGCCCGGCCAGCAGGCCGCCGGCGATGACCGTTGAAGCATCCTTGAACCCGCGCCGCAGCAGCACAAGGCTGCCGGCAGCGGCACTCAACCAGAACAGCAGCGGCAGTACCGCGCTGATGACCACCACCAGGGTGGCCTGCACACGACCGCGCATGATGAAACTTGCTAACGCTCGCATGCTAATCCCTTACGACTTGTCGACGACCCGGTCTCAG
>NZ_DJTF01000007.1:0-47712 GCF_002438125.1 Pseudomonas sp. UBA6315 | reverse complement strand
GCAGGATGTGCTCGACGATTTGTGGCACCGACTGGTGCTGGTAGATACGGTATTGCTGGCCGCGGCCCAGCAGCGCCAGGCGCGGCTGCAGGGTCAGCTGATAGCGGGCTTCGTCCCGCGAGCTGGACAGGCGCTCAAAGCCGGTGACCACGCCATGCACGGTGCGCAGCGGTTTGATCTGGGGCGCGGGCAGGCCCAGCAGAGGCAGCTTGCTGGGCGGTGGGTGCAGGCTGAAGGTGGCGCGCTTGCCGAGCATGAGCTCGACGGCGATGTCCTGTTCTGCCGAGGTGAATTCCACGCGGTAGAGGAAGGGTTCGCTGAGCTGTTCCCTGCCTTCGAAGGACAACACGTCGAGTGCTGCGGCCAAACCCTCCACTGCCAGTTTGTGCTGGCTGTGATCAAAGACGCCTTGCGACATTTTTCGAAACTCCACTGCAGTGAAGTTCCGAACCCTGGCGCACATTCTTTGGTGGGGCCACCCTTCCAGGGAAATATAGACAGCTCCTACATCCGGCTGGAAATTGTCCTACATAAAGGTTACATCCTGCGCCGAAAACCAGGGCCCAGTTCTGGCCCTTCCCACACTTACTGCGCCAGGGCAACCACCACGTTTTGGGCCCGGAAAGCATTCAACAAAGCCAGCCCCTGCTGCTCGACCTGCGCCAGTTCAACGCCAGCCCTGTGCGCCAAGGCAGCAAGATGCTCACGCCCACTGCAGCGCTGCTGCTGCAACGACACCAGTAGCGCATGGGCCAACGGCGCCAAACGCGAGAAGTGCACCTGAAAGTCGGCGCCCCGGTACGCCAGCAGCAGTGTCGGCGCCTGTGGCACCTGCCGTGGAATGCTCCCAGGGCCGATCTGGCTGACCGGCCAGGCATAGGCCAGCGGCATGGCCAGCCCGGACAGCACCGGCACGTCATCGAGCAGGTCGGCACTGGCATCATCCTTAGGCTCGCAAACATCGCTCAGCAGCAACGCGGTCTCGACCCATTCGTAATGGGCCAACTCCGCCACCCACCCCGGTAGATCCGCGCGAGCTTGCAGATAGTCCAGCAACTCCCCCGCCACCTCCGTGAACAAGGGCGTGGTGCAACGATGGTCGGCGTAGAAGCCTTCAATCAGCGCTCGCCACCGCTCAGGCCCCAGGCTCGCCTGCAGCACCGGAAAACTCCCCGTCAGCAACGTCAGCACGTTGCCGAAGAACAGTCGCCGATACACCGCCAGGCGCCGGGCTTCGATCCCCGGCGGCGGCGGGTTGGCCTGGGGGTCGCGGATGTGGCGGCTCATGCACAGCTGCTGGGCTTGCAGGGTGTCAGCCATGGCGCCGCTCCCTTGCCGGAGCCTGCAAGGTGCGGATGTGCTGCACCTCGCCCAGCAATTCGGCTAGCGGCGGCAGGTTGAAGTCGCGCTCCAGCAACGTCGGCCGCGGGCCCAGGTATTGGTAGGCATCGCCGAGCAGTGCCCAGACATCGGCCTGGACGCTGGCGCCATGGGTGTCGATCTTCAGCCCCGGCGCTTCGTCGTAATGGCCTGCCACGTG
This sequence comes from Pseudomonas sp. UBA6315, assembly GCF_002438125.1. Lineage (NCBI taxonomy): Bacteria > Pseudomonadati > Pseudomonadota > Gammaproteobacteria > Pseudomonadales > Pseudomonadaceae > Pseudomonas > Pseudomonas sp. UBA6315. The sequence goes on along the minus strand of NZ_DJTF01000007.1, from coordinate 46,172 downwards.
CAGGCAGGCCACCCGCTCGGGCGGTAGGCGGGTGAGAAACTTCGTGGCGTCATAGCCGTGGTTGCAGGCATTGACCACCAGGTTGTTGATGTCCAGCAGCAGGTCGCAGTCGGCTTCGCCGAGCACGGCCTGAAGAAAGTCGATCTCGCTCATCGCCTGGTAGGGCGCGGCGTAGTAGGAAATGTTCTCCACGGCGATACGCCGGCCCAGGGCATCTTGCACCTCGAGGATGCGCCGGGCGGTGTGGCGCACGGCTTCGTCGGTGAATGGCAGCGGGATCAGGTCGTAGAGGTGGCCGTCATCGGCGCAGTAACTCAGGTGTTCGCTGAACAGCGGCACGCGATAGTGATCGAGAAACTGACGAATCCGGCGTAGGAAAACGTGGTCGAGCGGCGCCGGGCCACCGAGCGAAAGCGACAGGCCGTGGCAGGCCAGCGGGAAGCGTTCGGCCAGTTGCGCCAGGCCTTGGCCATAGGCGCCACCGACACCGATCCAGTTGTCTGGCGCACATTCGAGAAAGTCCACGGCCCCGGCGTCCAAGGTCAGCAGTTCGGGCAGCAGGGCACGACGCAAGCCGAGGCCTGCACCCTGCAAGGCAGAAGGTGTGTTCATGGGGCAAGCTCCTGGAGGGTGGAGTGCCCTCCCCGGCATGGGCCCGGGGAGGACGCCAGCGAAAGTCAGTCGCGGGCCTGGCTCAGCTTGCTGTAGAGGTCGCTGGGGAACGGCTTGCCGTTGGCGTCGAACTGATGCTTGCGAAACTGATAGACCTCGGCTTCGGACAAGTAGCCGTCGTGATTGGCGTCGATCGCGTCGAATTCGGCATTGGCGCCCGGGGCCTTGGCCAGCAGTTCGGCACGCGAGACGCGGCCATCGTGGTCAGTGTCGGTGCGTGCGAACGAGGCGTCGCCGCACTTGCCTTCGCCACACTTGCCCTCGGCCTGGGTGACTTTTGCCGAGGCGCCGCTGGCCCCGCATTTGCCCTCGCCGCATTTGCCCTCCCCGGCCTTTTCTGCGGCGGCCAGCTGATAGCCCTGGGGCAGTGGCTCGACGGCAAAGGCCGAGGGCGTGAGGTTGATGCCGCCAAGCAAGGCGATGCTCAGCAGGCCGAGGCGGGTCTTGGTGGGGCGTTGGATACGGGACATAGGCTGCTCCTGAATGGTTCGGTCATGCCGCAAGGGCGAAATGGGCCTGGCAACGCAGCCGTCTGGCTGGGCGTTGGGGCTGGCTCATTTGGCCTCAGGCCTGTGTCCGGGGCGTATCAGGATGCAGCGGGTTTTGTAAGCGAACGGCTCATGCACGGGGCGTGATACACGGTGATACACCGGCTCAGCCGAGGGTCACCGCCTGGCTCACTTCCATCAGCAGCGGCACCAGCTCCTGCTGCACCTTCTCAACCGGCCAGGCACTGAGCTGGGCGGTGATGTTGATGGCCGCCACCACCTGGAAGTGCACGTTGCGGATCGGCGCGGCGATGCCCACCTGGCCGACCAGCACCTGCTCACGGGTCATGGCATAGCCGTTGCGGCCGGCTTCCTGCACCCGTTCCAGCAGCACCTGGCGGTCGGTTTCGGTGTGGGCGGTGTAGGCCACCGGCGCCACCTCGGCCAGGCTCGCCTGCACCCGCGCGGGCGGCAGGTCGGCGAGCAGCACGCGCCCGGCCGACGTGCACCAGGCCGGCATGCGGCGGCCGGGCAGCATTTCTGCGTGGGTCTGGTTGGGGCCTGGAATGCGCATGACGTAGACGATGTCGTGGCCGCTGAGCACGGACAGGTTGACGGTCAGGTTGCAGCGCTCGCGGATCAGTTTCAGCGCCGGCAGTGCGCGGCTGATCAGCGGCGAGGCATTGAGGTACAGAAAGCCCAGCTCCAGCGCCTTGTGGGTGAGGCTGTAGCGCCGCGAGCGTTCGTCCTTGGCCAGGTAGCCCAGCTCGCACCAGGTGTGGGTGAACCGCTGGGCCGCGCTCTTGGTCATGTCGCAGGCCTCGGCCAGCTCGGTCAGGCCCAGCGAGGGCTGGCCGTCGCGGAAGATCTCCAGCACGCGAATGCCTTTTTCCAAGGTCTCGATGAACTGCGGGTGCTGCTGGCGCGGGTCTTTCTCGCTCACGTGGCGGTGCCTCCATTCGGGTGGCCAAGCATAGGCCATCTTGACCGCTGGGCGCGACCTGGCATATACATAGTATCACCAATCAATAATTAGTATTGCATAGCGATACTTTAAGGAGATTCGAATGCCTGGTCAACCCTCCTCCAACCTGGCCACCCGGCCCGCCTGGGAGCTGGCGGCGCAGATACGCGCAGGGCATTTGTCGGCGCGAGAGCTGACCGAGGCGTGCCTGGCGCAAGTCGAGCGGCACAACACGGCGCTCAATGCCCTGGTCACCGTCGATGCCGAAGGCGCCTTGGCCAAGGCCGCGGCTGCCGACGAGCACCAGGCCAAGGGCGGTGCGCTTGGCCCGTTGCACGGCCTGCCGGTGGCGCACAAGGATTCGTTCCTCACCGCCGGCATGCGCACTACCTGGGGTTCGCTGGTGTATGCCGAGCACGTGCCCAGCCAAGACTCGCTGATCGTCAGCCGCCAGGCCGCAGCCGGCTCTATCCTGGTGGGCAAGAGCAACCTGCCGGAGTTCGGCGCCGGCTCGCAGACGTTCAACCAGCTCTTCGGCGCCACCCGCAACCCCTACGCCCCGGCCCTGACCTGCGGCGGCAGCAGCGGCGGCGCGGCGGTGGCCCTGGCCACGGGCATGGTGGCCCTGGCCGACGGCAGCGACATGGGCGGCTCGCTGCGCAACCCGGCGAGCTTCTGCAACATCGTCGGCCTGCGCCCCTCCATCGGCCGTGTGCCGAACTGGCCGAACAACAACAGCTTCGGCCAATTGACGGTGGCCGGCCCCATGGGCCGCTGCGTGGCGGACGTGGCCCTGCTGCTGAGCGTGATTGCCGGCGAAGACCGCCGTGACCCGCTGTCCCTGCAATCAACAACGCTGCCCCTGGACGCGCAGCTGCAAGGCGACTGGCGCGGCGCACGCATCGCCTACAGCCCGGACCTCGGCGGCCTGCCCGTGGAGCCTGAAGTACGCGCCGTGACCGAAGCCGGCGTGCGCCGCCTGGCCGACCTGGGCTGCAGTGTGGAGCTGGCCGAGCCGGACTTCAGCGGCGGCGCCCGCGCCTTCCAGGTGCTGCGCGCGCTGACCTACGCCAGCGGCTACGGCCACCTGCTCGCCAGCCACCGCGCGCAGCTCAAGGACACCGTGGTGTGGAACATCGAGCAGGCCGGCCAGTTCACCGCCCAGGACGTGATCGATGCCGAAGCGGTGCGCGCGCGCCTGTTCCGCGACACCCAGGCGCTGCTGGAGCGGTACGATTTCCTGGTGGCGCCGGTCAGCCAGGTGTTGCCGTTCCCGGTGGAACAACCCTTCGTCCAGCAGATCGGCGAGCAGCCCATGCACACCTACATCGACTGGATGAACAGCTGCTCGCTGATCACCCTGAGCGGCCACCCCTGCCTTTCGCTGCCCTGCGGCTTCAGCGAGCAAGGCCTGCCGGTGGGGCTGCAGATCGTCGGCCGCTACCGCGACGAACAGCGCCTGCTGGCTTTTGCCCAGGCACTGGAAACGCTCAACCGCCCCTATGTAGACCGCCCGCTGGCGGGCTGACCCGCAACGCTGGCAAGGCGCGACAGACGCACACACAACGCCGGCTTGATGCCTTTTGAACAATGCCAATAACAGTCAAAGGAAGCCCCATGTCCACTTCACCCCACGCATCGCCCACCCGCGCGCGGCAACCCATCCGCGCCGCCGCCGGGTCGTTTCTCGGCACCCTGATCGAATGGTTCGACTTCTATATCTACGCCACCGCCTCGGCGCTGATCTTCAGCCATGTGTTCTTCCCCGGCAGCAGCCAGCTGGTGGGCACCTTGTCGTCGTTCGCCACCCTGGCGGTGGGCTTTCTCGCCCGGCCGCTGGGTGGGGTGATCTTCGGCCACCTGGGCGACCGCTTCGGGCGCAAGTATTCGCTGATTCTTACCCTGGTGCTGATGGGGGTTTCCACAGTGGGCATCGGCCTGCTGCCTTCATTCGAGCAGGTCGGCTTGCTGGCGCCGGTGCTGCTGGTGGCCCTGCGCATCCTGCAAGGCATCGCCGTGGGTGGCGAATGGGGCGGTGCGGTGCTGCTGGCCAGTGAGCATGCGCCCGAGGGCAAGAAGAGCTTCTACGCCTCGTTCGCCCAGCTGGGCAGCCCGGCGGGCCTGGTGCTGTCGCTGATGGTGTTTCGCCTGATCACCGAACTGCCCGATGCCGACCTCTACAGCTGGGGCTGGCGCCTGCCGTTCCTGGGCAGTGTGCTGCTATTGCTGCTGGCGTTCGTGATCCGCCGCGGCGTGCACGAATCGCCCGAGTTCGAAGCCCAGGCCAAGCAGGAAAAGCCCGAGCAGTCGCCGGTCAAGAGCGTGGTTCGCGATGCCTGGCCGTTGATCCTGCTGGTGATGGGTGCCTGCTCCATCGGCATTTCCTCGGCCTACTTCACCAACACCTTCATGATCGCCTACGCCACCCAGTACCTGGGCATCAAGAGCTCGGTGATCCTCGAGTGCCTGTCGGTGGTGGCCATCGTGCAGCTGATCAACCAGCCCATCGCCGCGTGGCTGGCGGACAAGGTCGGCGCCGGCCGCTTCCTGCTGCTGACCTCCGCCGCCAGCATGCTGGTGCCCTATGCCATGTTCAGCCTGGTGGCCAGCGGGCAGAACAGCATGATCATCCTCGGCATTTCGCTGGCCAAGGTGTTCTCCTCGGCGTTCTACGCGGTGATCGCCGGCTATATCGTCAACGTGTTCCCGGTGTACCAGCGCTATTCGGGGATCTCGCTGGCGTACCAGGCCTGCGGCGCACTGATCGGCGGCACCACGCCGATGGTCGGCACGCTGATCGCCGGCCAGGCCGCGGGCCAGTGGTGGCCGCTGGCGCTGTTCTACTCGCTGCTGGCGTTCATCTCGTTCGCCTGCGTGCTGCTGCTGATGCGCCGCCGCAGCCCGCTGCTGCAGCCCAGCTACGCCTGAGGCACGGCCTAGCGCCGGTCCAGCAGGCGCGCCAACAGGAAGGTCGCCGCCACCGCCAGCACCACGGCGGTGGCGATCGATGGCAGCGTGCCCCAGGTTTCGATCGAGGCCTTCACGGCCAGGTAGAAGCCCAGCACGCCCACCGCACCAATGGCATTGCCGCGCACGATCGCCCCCAGCTCCTGGTGCCCGCCCTGAACGTGGGCGAACACCGCCAGCGGCCAGGCAATCACCGGGATCGGCGCCAGCAAGCCGCTGGCCACCGGCCCCAGCCACTCGGCACTGGCCGTGATCGCCACCAGCAGCAAGGTGGCCGTGAGCATGCGCATGGGGATGACCCAACGCGGCAACGCCACCACCTTGGGCGGGGCACTGTCAGCCTTGGGCCGGGTGACCACGATGATCACGCTGAGCAGCGCCAGGGTCACTGCAACAGAAGCCGCCAGCACCCCCAGCCGGCTCATCAGCCAGGCGCTGACCGCGTACACCGCCAACGCCGCCAGGCAACCGATGAGCGCCGAAACCCGCCGCGTTACCAGGAAGTAGAACAGGTAGGTGGCCTGAACCGCAGCCAGCCCCGCCAAGGCCCCGGGCACAGCCTGCAAGGCGAACCCCGCGCCCTGCTCCAGGCTCAGAAACAGGATCACCAGCGCCGAGGTGACCGGCAGGCCCGAGAGCAGGCCGCCAATCTTGGTGCCCCAGCGCTTGGACGCCAAGGAGATGGCCAGCATGAGCGTGGGGGTGATGAGAAATTTCAGGTAGAAGGCAGTCATGAAAGGCACGGCAGGCTCTGGGACACGGACCGGCATCATACCTCAGCGAAGCAGCGGCACCGATGCCGACAGCCTGCTCAGCCATGCCACAAATGGCTGAGCGTCAGCCCGCCATCTGCGCCTGCAGAAACTCGCGCAGCGCCTGCGCGGCCGGCGACAGGCTGCGCCCCTTGCGTGTCAGCAGGCCGATCTGCCGTTCGACCTTGGGCGCCGCCAGGGGCAGGAAGGCAAGCTTCTCGTTCTCCTGGGGGAAGGCCAGGTAAGGCAAGGTGCTGATGCCCACGCCCTGCTCCAGCATGGCGATCAGCGAAATCATGTTGGACACGAACAAGCGGCTGTGCGCCAGCAGCGCCTCGGCCTCGCTGCCCTCCAGCAGCCGCGAGGTGCCGTTGCGCACCATCGCCAGCCCTTGCAGCTGCGACCAGTGCAAGGGCGCGCCGGCCTGCGCCAACGGGTGATCGGCGCGGCACACCACGCCCACTTGGTCGTGCAGCAGCGGCGCGAAGTCGAGCTGCTCGTCCTGCGCCCACAGGCTGCTGATGCCGAAATCCACCTGCCCCTGGGCCAGCAGCTGTTGCACCCGCTCGGCCGTGGCGTCCTGGATGCTCACCTGCACGTTCGGGTGCTCGGCCACGAAGCGCGCCAACGGCCCCGGCAGCAGGCGGCTGGCCACCGAGGGCACGGTGGCGATGCTGACCTGGCCGATTTCGTGGTGGGCCAGCAGGGTCACCTCGCGGGCGATGCGGTCGTGGTGTTCGAGCAGGCCGCGAAACAGTGGCAGGCAGTGTTCGCCGAAGGGCGTCAGCTCCACCCGGCCACCGCCCTTCTCGACCAGGGCCTGGTCGAGCTTCTGCTCGAGCTCACGCACCGCCAGCGAGATTGCCGGCTGAGTGCGGCAAGCCTGGCGGGCGGCGGCATGGAAGCTCTTGAGTTCGGCGACCAGCACGAAGTAGCGCAGCTGGGCGATCTTCAGCTCGGGCAACATGGTTAGCGTTCCTTATCAAAGCATTTTTTTTATTAATTTTTATTTGCCCCATATTGCTCGCAAGATGAACGCCAGGCAAACAGAGGCTTTCATCCATGTCACACAACACCTACAAGAACTACATCGATGGCCAGTGGTGCGAGGGCCAGGGCTGCATCGCCAACCACAGCCCCTCCGACACCGGCGACCTGATCGGCGAGTACCACCAGGCCACCACCGAGCAGGCCCTGCAAGCCATCCAGGCCGCCCGCGCCGCACAACCGCTGTGGGCCGCCAGCGGCCTGGAAGCCCGCCAGCAGGTGCTGATGGCCATCGGCGACGAGCTGATCGCGCGCAAGGCCGAGCTCGGCGAGCTGCTCTCGCGTGAAGAAGGCAAGCCGCTGGCCGAGGGCATCGGCGAAGTGCAGCGCAGCGGCCAGTTCTTCCACTACTACGCCGCCGAAGTGCTGCGCCAGATGGGCGAAACCGCCAGCTCCGTGCGCCCCGGCATCGACATCGAAGTGCACCGCGAGCCGGTGGGCGTGGTCGGCGTCATCACCCCGTGGAACTTCCCCATGGCCACCGCCGCCTGGAAGATCGCCCCGGCCCTGGCCTTCGGCAACGCCGTGGTGTTCAAGCCGGCCAACCTGGTGCCGGCCAGCGCCTGGGCGCTGAGCGAGATCATCAGCCGCCAGGGCCTGCCCCATGGCACCTTCAACCTGGTCATGGGCAGTGGCGCCAGCGTCGGCGAAACCCTGGTGCAATCGCCCGATATCGACGCCCTGACCTTCACCGGCTCGCTGCAGACCGGCCGCCGCGTGGCCGTCGCCACCGCCGCCAACCTGGTGCGTTGCCAGCTGGAAATGGGCAGCAAGAATGCCCTGGTGGTGATGGATGATGCCGACCTCGAGCTGGCGGTGGAATGCGCGCTCAATGGCGCGTTCTTCGGCACCGGGCAAAAGTGCACGGCCTCCTCGCGGCTGATCGTCTGCGACGCCATCCACGACCGCTTCGTCGACGCGCTGCGCCTGCGCATGCGCCAGCTCAAGGTCGGCCACGCCCTGCATGCCGGGGTGCAGATCGGCCCGGTGGCCGAGGCCCGGCAACTGGAGCAGAACCTGGAATACCTGCGCCTGGCCCAGGCCGAAGGCGCCACCTTGATCGAAGGCGGCGAACGCCTGCAGCTGGAGAGCGACGGCTACTACATGCGCCCGGCGTTGTTCGTCGATACCCGCAACGACATGCGCATCAACCGCGAAGAAGTGTTCGGCCCGATCGCCTGCGTGATCCGCGTCAGCGGCTTCGAACAAGCCCTGGCCACGCTCAACGACACCGCCTACGGCCTGACCGCCGGCATCATCACCCAGTCCCTGCGCCATGCCAGCGAGTTCAAGCGCCGCGCCCAGACCGGCTGCGTGATGGTCAACCTGCCCACTGCCGGCACCGACTACCACGTGCCGTTCGGCGGGCGCAAAGCCTCGAGCTTCGGCCCGCGCGAGCAGGGCCAGTACGCCCGCGACTTCTACACCGTGGTCAAGACCACCTACCTGCGGCCCTGAAGGATGACCAGCATGAACGACCTCCTGATGATCGACGGCCTGCAGTACTCCAACTGGAGCCCGGAAATATTCCAGCAGATGCAGGCCGGTGGCCTGAGCGCGGTGCACGCCACCATCGCCTACCACGAGAACGCCCGCGAAACCCTGTCACGCCTGGGCGAGTGGAACCGCCGCTTCGAGACCTGGCCCGAGCTGATTCGCCCGGTGCGCAGCGCCGGCGACATCCGCCTGGCCCAGCAAGAAGGCCGGGTGGGCATCTTCTTCGGCTTCCAGAACTGCTCGCCGATCGAGGACGACATTGCCCTGGTCGAGGTGTTTCGCCAGCTCGGCGTGTTCGTCATGCAGCTCACCTACAACAACCAGAGCCTGCTCGCCAGCGGCTGCTACGAAAGCGAAGACAACGGCATCAGCCGCTTTGGCCGCCAGGTGATCGCCGAGATGAACCGGGTCGGCATGCTCATCGACATGTCCCACAGCGCCGAACGCAGCACCCTGCAGGCCATCGAGCTGTCCAGCCGGCCGGTGATCGTGTCGCACGCCAACCCGGCAAGTTTCCATGCCGCCAAGCGCAACAAGTCTGACGCGGTGCTGCGCGGCATCGCCGAATCCGGCGGGCTGCTGGGCTTCAGCACCTACCCCTTCCACCTCAAGGACGCCTCGGCGTGCAGCCTGGAGAGCTTCTGCGACATGGTCGCGCGCACGGCCGACCTGATGGGCGTGGAGCACATCGGCATCGGCACCGACCTGTGCCAGGCGCAGCCGCTGGCGGTGCTGGAATGGATGCGCAACGGGCGCTGGAGCAAGGACAAGGACTACGGCGAGGGCTCCAAGGACAACGCCAACTGGCCGGCGCCGCTGCAGTGGTTCCGCGACAGCCGCGATTTCCCCAACATCGCCCGGGGCCTGCGCGCCCGGGGCTTTGCCGAAGACGATGTACGCAGGATCATGGGGCTCAACTGGCTGCGCCTGCTGGAAACCGCCAGCACGCCGCACGCCTGAGCCGCGCACGGACAGCATCGACAATAACAACAAAGCAGCTTCCGGAGGCTTCATGAAAAACCCCACCACCCTGCCGGCCGAAGGCCAGGCCCTGGGCCTGCCGCTGGCGCGGGACATCGACTGGCCGCTGTTTCTGATCAGCGGCGGTTTTTTGGCCGCGTTCCTGGTCGCGGCGCTGGTCGACATCGACGCGGTGTCGGCGCTGGTCAACACCCTGTTCGCCTGGTCGACGCGGTTCTTTGGCCTGTACTGGCAGGTGCTGATGCTGGCGACCTTCGCGGTCAGCCTGGTGATCGGCTTCTCGCGCTGCGGGCGGGTGCGCCTGGGCGGCGTCGACCAGCGCCCGGACATCAGCACCTTCAACTGGATCGCGGTGATCATGTGCGCCCTGCTCGCCGGTGGCGGCGCGTTCTGGGCGGCGGCCGAGCCGCTGATGCACTTTGCCAGCCCACCGCCGCTGTTCGCCGGCGTGCAGCCGCACAGCGAAGCAGCAGCCACCGCGGCGCTGGCGCAGTCGTTCGTGCACTGGGGCTTTCTTGCCTGGGCCGTGCTCGGCAGCCTGCTGGCGATCGTGCTGATGCACCTGCACTACGACAAGGGCCTGCCGCTGGCCCCGCGCACCCTGCTCTACCCGCTGTTCGGCGAGCGTGCGCTGAAAGGGCCGATCGGCACCCTGGCCGACGCCACCTCGATCATCGCCGTGGTCGCCGGCACCATCGGCCCGATCGGCTTTCTGGGCCTGCAGATCAGCAGCGCCATGCACGCGGTGTGGGGCGTGCCCAATGGCATCGTCACCCAGTCGCTGACCATCGTCCTGGTCACGGCGATGTACACCGTGTCGTGCCTGGTGGGGCTCAAGGGCATCCGTTTCGTCAGCGAGATCAACGTGTGGCTGATGATCGGCCTGGCGCTGTTCATGGTGCTGTGCGGGCCGACGCTGTTCATCCTCGGCGGCTTCCCGGCGGCCTTTGCCCTGCACGTCGAGCAGTTCATCCCGATGACGCTGTTTCGCGCCGACCCCAAGTGGCTGGACTGGTGGACGGTGTTCTACTGGGGCTGGTTCATCGGCTATGCCCCCATGGTGGCGCTGTACGTCGCGCGGATCTCGCGAGGCCGCACCATTCGCGAGATCATCATGACCTTGTCGATCATCGCCCCGCTGGTGACCATGTTCTGGTTCACCGTGGTCGGCGGCACCGGCATCGGCCTGGAACTGCAGACCCCCGGCATCGTCACCGCCCATGGCACCCAGGCCGAGGACCTGCTGCTGGGGGTGACCCAGAACCTGCCGTGGGGCGGCCTGATCAGCGCGCTGTTCCTGTTCCTGAGCTTCATTTCGGTGGCCACCAATGGTGATGCCATGGCCTTCACCGTGGCCCTGGCGATGTCCAGCAACGACAAACCGAAGAAATGGCTGTGCGGCTTCTGGGCCATCGGCATGGGCCTGGCGGCGGTGGTGCTGATCACCATCGGCGCAGGCGGTGTCACGGCCTTGCAATCCTTTATCGTCATCACCGCGGTGCCGGTGTCGCTGGTGATCCTGCCAGCGTTGTGGGATGCCGTGCGCATCGCCCGGCACATGGCCCGCGAACAAGGCGTCTGAACCATGATGCATGCAGGTACAACAACAATGAGCAACCCCGCGTTCGCACCCACAGGGCTGCGCCCGGCCAGCCAGGTCATGGACCTGGCCCGCCTGGGCAGCCACTTCCAGAGCCCCTTGAGCTTCGTGCGCAGCAGCCTGCGGCGGATGATGAACCAGCGCTGGCAGATCAGCCGCAGCCGCTTCGACCTCGACGGCAACGGCTTCGGCACCGCCATCTACCGCATCGACACGCCCAACGCGCACTACCACTGCGTGATCTTCTCAGCCTACCTGCCGCCGGAAAAGCGCAGCGACCGGGTGATCGCCGACCAGTGGGACGTCGCCTTCGTGCTGCTGGCAGGTGACGTCGACGCGGCGCAACTGGCCGACCTGCAGCGCAATGTGCCGCTGCAGGAAGCCGGCCGTTTCGATGCCCGGGTGCTGGTGCTGTCGCGGGCCAACCGCAGCCTGCGCAACTTCGACCGCTTCCTTGCGGCGCTGGCCGAAGGCAACCAGCCCGACCCGCGCCAGCTGGCCGAAGTCGGCTACCTGTACCGCACCACCGCGGTGTACGGCAATGGCAAGTTCGGCATCGCCGACTTCGCCTGCCTGCAGGGCAACCCGGACTTCGACCAGCCGTTCAGCGCGCAGATGTTCACGGTGTACCTGCTGCGCCATTTCAGCATCGAGCAGATCGAGCACATGGCCCGCGCCCTCGCCCCACAACGGGCGGTGCCGTTGGCGCCGGCGCTGCAGCGTTACCTGGGGGTCGGCAATGCCACGGGGTTGGGGATGGCGCCGTTTCTGATCAACCACCCGCAGCTCGTCGAGCGCTGGATCGCCACACGGGAACGCGCATTGGCCCTGGTGCTGGCACAAGCTCCGAGCCCTGAAAGGCTGGCCCGCCTGCACGCGCTGCTGGCCAGGGCCCAGGCGCACCTTGCGCAGACCTGCACCGAAGACCAGCGCCAGCACGAGCAAGACCAGCGCACCCTCGCCGAGCTCGCCCGCCTCGGCGACTGGCTCGACACCCAAGCCTGCAGCGCCGGCCTCTGGCAGCGCCTGCAGGGCTGGAGCGAAGCCCATGCCGGGGTCGGTTGCCAGGAGCTGCTGGTCAGCCTGCTGCTGGAGCTGTACCCCGAGCAGGTCACGCCGCTGGCCGAGCAGATGGGCGTGGTCGAAGGCTGCCAGCTGGATGCGCAGATGCCACTTGCGCAGCTGCGCGAGCTGATCGAACAGCACTATGCCTGGGCCTTGGCCTACGACTTCAGCGACGTGCAGGCCGAGCACTTCTTCTGGTACCGCTCTGCGGAAAAAGAAGAACCCCGCCTAGGCATGCGCCACCAGGAGCCGGGCGCCGAGAAGGAAATGCAGCTGGGCATCGCGCGCAATATCCAGCGCTGCCACAGCGCCCTGCTCGCCCACCTGGGCACCCAGCCCCAGGCGCTGACGGCGCATTTCCTGATCGCCCAACCCGGCTTCAAGGGCACGGTCCGCCGCCTGCAAGGCATGGCGCGCACCGCCTATGGCGAGATCCGCGCCAACCTGCTGGCCGAGGGCATGCTGCCGATCCACCTGCTGCGCTGCAAGCTGGCGTTCTTCGGCGCTGGCAAGTTCGACCCGAAATCCAGCCGCTGGGTGCGCATCACGCTGTTCCAGGGCGCGCCCCTGGTTGCCGACATCGGCCAGCCGTTCACCGATGACTGGAATTTCGCGGTCATGCCGCAGGAGGGTGTGTGACCATGCGCGTATCGCTCAACGAGATCCAGGTGATGTGCCGCAAGGCCTTCGAAGGCATGGGCTTTGCGCCCGGTGACTGCGAGGATGCCGCCGAGCTGGTCGGCTGGCTGCACCTGCAAGGGCTGGACGGCGTCGGCACGCTGGCCAAGGCGCTGGATTACCTGCACAGCGAAGCCGCACGGCCCTACAGCCTGTGCCATGAAGACAGCGCCCTGCTGGTGATCGACGCCCAGGGCCAGAGCGTGCTGCGCTGCGCCGCCACCGTGGTGGAGCTGGCACTGGGCAAGGCCCTGCGCGACGGCCAGGCCGTGCTGCGCATCCAGCAGTGCCACAACCGCCTGCTGTTGCTGGGCTACCTGAGCCGGGCCGCCGAACGCGGCCTTGCGGTGCGCGCCCAGTGGGGCGATGCACGCCAGCGGCATGTGGCGACGTTCGCCGCTGGCGCCAGCTGCCCCGCCCTGCACAGCGAAGCCGCCGAACCTTGCGCAGAACAAAGCATCACGGTGCTGTTCAGCCGGCCGACGCAAGCCGCTACAGCGGCGGTCACCCGCGTTGGCACGCTGAGCCAGGGCTTCGTGGTGAGCGAGCAGACCTGGCAGCGGCTGCAGCAGTTCGCCGAACAGATCCTGGTCGAGAGCACCGAAGCCTCGCGCCGTCATGGCGCTGGCGGTGGTAGCGATGCCGACTGATTGCCAACCTTCAGGAACCCTTCAATGAAACATGCGATCAAGACCGACCTGTATGCCTCCAAGGCGCCGCTGGAATGGGCGGTGGTGGGCAATGGCACGCTGTACACCGCACAGATCCCGATCGACGCCCAGGGCCAGGTGGTGCCCGGCGGCATCGAGGCCCAGACCCGCCAGACCCTGGACAACCTGCGCCACACCCTGGAGGCGGCGGGCGCCTCGCTGGACGATGTGACGCAGGTGCTGATCTATGTGACCGACCGCAGCTACCTGGCGACGGTCAACAGCCTCTATGGCCAGTACTTCCAGCCCCCCTACCCCAACCGCGCTGCTGTGGTAGTGGCTGGGCTCGCCCGCGAAGAAATGCTGGTGGAGTTGGTTGTCTATGCCTGTGTGCCGTAGCCCACAAGCCAAGGGTCGCGCACTTCTCCTGTGGGAGCCGGCTTGCCGGCGATGAGGCCAGGGCAGGCAACCCTGAGCGTCTGCTCCGGCCCTATCGCCGGCAAGCCGGCTCCCACAGGAAGAGCAACGCACACGCTTTTGGATAGTACTGCCAACCCGCCGCAGCGTTCTCGATCGGGAGCCCACAAGCCAAGGGTCGCGTACTTCTCCTGTGGGAGCCGGCTTGCCGGCGATGAGGCCAGGGCAGGCAACCCTGAGCGTCTGCTCGGGCCCCATCGCCGGCAAGCCGGCTCCCACAGGAGGAGCAGCGCACACGCTTTTGGATAGTACTGCCCCGCCCAGCTATCGTTACTGTCGCACTGCCAACCCGCCGCAGCGTTCCCTTTCGAGGAGCCCGACATGCCACTGGTACGCATCGACATCAGACGCCAGCCCAACCCCACCCACCTGCAGGCCCTTGGCAAGGTGGTCTACGCCGCCATGCGCCAGACCATCAACGTGCCGGAGCACGACAACTTCCAGGTGCTGACCGAACACGACAGCGACAACCTGGTGAACGACCCGCACTACCTGGGCATCCAGCGCACCGAGGCCCAGGTATTCATCCAGATCACCCTCAACGAGGGCCGCACCCTGGAGCAGAAGAAAGCGCTGTACCTGGCCATCGCGCAAGGGCTCGAGCGCGAAGCCGGCGTGCGCCCGGAGGATGTGTTCATCAACCTGGTCGAGGTGCGCAAGGAGAACTGGTCGTTCGGCAACGGCATCGCTCAGTACGCGAACTGACCGCCGCAGGCGTCACTCTTGAACGACAGCGTTGCCATCGAGGGCGGCCTGTTCGGCCATTTTCAGGCGCTCGGCCTTGCAGATGTACTTGGGCTTGCTGCGCGGGGCCAGCTTGGCACTGGCTTTCTTGGCGTGGGCTTGCATCAGCTGTTTGATTTTCTTGCGGCGGTTCATACGGAGCTCGGTAAAAAAGAGATACGCTTGCAGCCTACACTGTTAACGCTGGCTGTTGGAGCGCCCGCCGTGACTTATGCAAATGCCGCCCTGTTCCTGCAGGGCCTGGACGACGAATGGGCGCGCCACATCAGCGCCATCGGCCCCTGCCGCCATGAAACCAAACCGGCCCGCGAGCCCTACGAGGCGCTGATTCGCGCCATCGCCTACCAGCAACTGCACGTCAAGGCCGGCGATGCGATCCTGGGGCGGTTTCTTGCGCTCTATCCAGGCCAAGCATTCCCCGCTGCCGACGCCTTGCTGGCCACGGACGCCGAACAGCAAAGGGTCTGCGGTTTTTCCGCGAACAAGCTGGCGACTGTCCGCGCAATTGCCCAGGCGCGCCTGGATGGTGTGGTACCGACACTGGCCGAGGCCCAGGCGATGAGCGACGCCGAGCTGGTCGAGCGCCTGGTGTCGTTGCGTGGGGTCGGCCGCTGGACGGTGGAAATGTTCCTGATCTACAGCCTGGAGCGGGCCGACATCCTGCCGGTCGACGACTTTGGCGTGCGCGAGGGTTACCGGCGCCTCAAAGGCCTGGAAAAAGCCCCGACGCCGCGCCAGATGCGCGAAATCGGCGAACCCTGGAGCCCCCACCGCACCACCGCGGCCTGGTACCTGTGGCGCGTGCCCCAGGCCAGGTGAATTCAAGCGCAAGAACCGGAGTGCTTGCGCGGCGAGGGGTTCATAGACTGGCCCCACTCCCCCTTAGCGAGATTGCGCCATGAACCTGCCCAAGCCGTCGAGCGCCCCTTTCGGCACGGATGAACAACGCTGGGCCGCCGTGCAGGCCCGCGACCCCGCCGCGGACGAGCATTTCGTGTATGCCGTGCGCACCACCGGCGTGTACTGCCGGCCCAGCTCCAGCGCGCGCCGCCCCAAGCGCGAAAACGTCGTGTTCTTCAACGACGCAGCGCAGGCCGAGGCCGCCGGTTTTCGGCCAAGCCTGCGCGCCTCGCGCGACCAGACCGGCGCCCGCGAACAGCGCGCCGCGCTGGTGGCCAAGGCCTGCCGGCTGATGGACGCCTCGCCCACGCCACCCACGCTCGACGAACTGGCGGCGCAACTGGGCCTGAGTGCCTTTCACTTCCACCGCCTGTTCAAGGCCGAAACCGGCCTGACGCCAAAGGCGTATGCCTCGGCCACCCGCGCCCGCAAGCTGCGCGAAGAACTGGGCCAGGGCGAAACCTCGGTGACCGACGCCATCTACGGCGCCGGCTTCAATTCCAACAGCCGCTTCTACGCCACCTCCGAGCAACTGCTGGGCATGCGCGTGAAGGCCTACCGGGATGGCGGCGTGGGCACGGCAATTCGCTTTGCCATCGGTGCCTGTTCGCTTGGGGCGATCCTGGTCGCCCAGAGCCAGCGCGGCATCTGCGCGATCCTCCTGGGCGAAGACCCGGAGGCGCTGCTGACCGATCTGCAGGACCAGTTTCCCAAGGCCCAGCTGATTGGCGCCGACCCGCAGTTCGAAGCCCTGGTCGCCCAGGTGGTGGGCTTCATCGAAGCGCCCTCGCTGGGCCTGAACCTGCCCCTGGACATCCAGGGCACGGCGTTTCAGCAGCGCGTCTGGCAAGCGCTGCGCGAGATCCCGCCAGGTGCGACGGCCAGCTACAGCGACATCGCCGAACGCATCGGCGCGCCCAAGGCCGTGCGGGCGGTGGCCCAGGCCTGCGCGGCCAACCACATCGCGGTGGCGATCCCCTGCCACCGGGTGGTGCGCCGTGATGGCGACATCTCGGGGTATCGCTGGGGCGTGGAGCGCAAGCGCGAGCTGCTCGATCGTGAGTCCGGCCATTGACTGCGCCACGGCTGTGGCGGCTGCCGGGCAGTGACGGCAAGCCCCTCAATCCGCCGCCTGCAGTGCCTTGAACTGCTCCCCAAGCTCCAGCGCCACACGGCCGCTGGCCGGCGTGGGCATCAGGTGGGTGAACGGGATGTCGATCATGCGCTGCTCGCGCACGGCGCGCAGGCGCGACAGCACCGGGTCACGCAGCAGCAGTTGGCGCTTGCGGCTGGCGGGCGACCACACGGCGTCGGCCAGCAGGATCACGTCCGGGTCACTGAGCAACAAGGTCTCGCGGCTGGCGTTGACGCGATACAGGTCGATGTCGGCAAACACATTTCGTGCCCCGGCAGCCGCCAGCAACTGGGTGACGAAGCCGCGCTTGCCCTGGCTGTCGAGGCCTTTGATTTCGCTGTCCAGGTAGAACACCGACAGCGGTTTGCTGGCGCTGCCCAGCGCCCGGGCGCGGGCCAGGTCGCGGTCCATGGCGCCGATCAGTTCGCCGGCCTTCCGTTG
Source organism: Pseudomonas sp. UBA6315 (assembly GCF_002438125.1). Taxonomy (NCBI): domain Bacteria; kingdom Pseudomonadati; phylum Pseudomonadota; class Gammaproteobacteria; order Pseudomonadales; family Pseudomonadaceae; genus Pseudomonas; species Pseudomonas sp. UBA6315. The sequence continues at coordinate 29,114 of NZ_DJTF01000007.1, read as the reverse complement.
CCGGCCCAGCAACGCCCCCAGGGTGGCCAGGTCGTGACGCACATGGCCGAAGTAATCCAGCGAATGGCCGTCGCATGCTGACTCCAGCAGGTAGGAGGCAATGCCATTGGCGCCCAGTGCGCTTCTCGAGGTGATGCCGGCGCCGAACGCCGAAGCGAAACCGCCCACCACCAAGTCGGGCCTTTGCGCGTACAGCACTTCGCTGGCGGGGTACTCGCGGGCGATCACCGGCACGCCGGCGTACTGCCCCTGGCGCCAACCCGCGCCATTGTCATCGAGGTAGGCCACGCCGACCAGCGCAGGGCCGGCGTCTAGTGCCAGCAGCAGATCGGCCGCATGCTGGTTGAGGGCGACGATGCGCGAAGGTGGCGACGGGGGCAGGCTCCATTGCTGCGCGCAGTTGCGGTAAGTGCCGGCCACGGCCGGCACGGTGAAAAGGGCTGCAAGCAACAGCCCCCCAACTTTACTGATCAAATGTGCAGCCACCGGCGCCCTCTGAAACGATGATCTGGCGATCGCTCATGCCCTGGGAAAGCCAGGAAACGAGCGGATGCCAAACCTACGCTAGTCCTCGGACGCCGTCCATGCTCAAGGCCCTGAGCCCTTGCAGCAGGCCAGCGCTCAACTGGGCCAGCACGACTGGCGGATCACGCTGCAGAAGTTGCCAGGCCGAAAGCCCGGCTCCTTGTCCGCGATCACATCGGCCTTGACGTTGCCGAAGGTGGTCTGCGGCTTGTGCCGAATGCCTTCGTAGAACGCCTGGATGATCGCTTCCTTGAACTGCTCGCCACGTGGGTGCGCCTGCACCACGGCCTCTCGCGCCGCACTGCCGAGCCCTTCGTGGTGCAGGCCGAGCACGTCGGTTTCGACACCTGCGGTCACCAGCGCAATCAGCGGGTGCATGTGTTCGGGGATGCCGGGCGTGGTGTGCAGGGCAATGGCCGTCCAGACCCGCTCGACATCGCGCTCGTCGACGCCGTGGCGCTGCAGGAAATCGCGCGCGGCGTTGGCCCCGTCGACCTCGAAGCGGCAGCAATCGCTGCTGTGCGAGTGGGTCAGGCCCATGTCATGGAACATGCAGCCGGCGTACAGCAGCTCGCTGTCGTATTTGAGCCCCAGGCGCTGGCCGGCCAGGGCGGCGAAATAGAAGACCCGGCTGGAGTGGTGGTAGAGCAGCGGCGATGCCGTGTCGCGCACCAGCTCGGTGATTTCTCGCGCCATGGCGCTGTCGGGGATGTGGATGCCGGCAATGGATGTGGACATGTGCGTACCTCGGAGGGGTGGATGACCCGTCCAGTCTGCTGGCCGCTGCCTATGCCCTCAATTGACTTGACCAGTCAGATACTGCCATTGTCGGCGCCATACAGCCTTGCCCGCGCCCCTTGAGAAACCGCCATGCCCAAACAGCCGATCACCCTTGCCATCCTGGCGTTGCCGGGCGTTCAACTGCTCGATGCCTGCGGCCCGCTCGATGTGTTCGCCGAGGCCAACCGGCAGCTCGGCCACCAGGCCTACCGCCTGCTGTTGCTGGCCTGCGAACCGGGGCCGCTGGTGAGTTCATCGGGCACGCGGCTGCTGGCCGATGGCTGGATAGGCGATGAACTGCCAGCGCTCGACACCTTGCTGGTGGCAGGCACGCCGCAGGCGGCCGAGCAGTACCTGCGCCCCGGCATTCTCGATTGGCTGCGCCAGCGCGCAGGCGCCTGCCGGCGCTACGGCTCGGTGTGCACCGGGGCCTTTGCCCTGGCGGCTGCGGGGCTGCTGGATGGGCGGCGGGTGACCACCCACTGGTCGGTGGCGGCGCCGCTGGCTGCGCGCTATCCCGCGGTACAGGTCGATGCCGATGCCATCCAGGTGCACGACGGCAAGCTGCGCACCGCAGCCGGGGTAACCGCCGGGCTTGACCTGGCCCTGGCCCTGGTCGAAGAAGACCTGGGCCACGAAATGGCCAAACAGGTTGCGGGGCATCTGGTGATGTACTTCAAGCGCCCGGGCGGGCAATTGCAGTTCAGCCGCCAAGGCGCCAGTTCGCCGGCCGGGCGTTCGGCGCTGCAGGGCCTGCAGCGCTATATCGCCGCCAACCCGGTCGAGGACCATGGCATTGCCGCCCTCGCCGCCCGTGTCGGCCTGAGCCCGCGGCATTTTGCCCGGGTGTTCCACAGCGAGGTGGGCATGACCCCGGCGGCCTGGGTCGAACTGGCCCGGGTCAACGCCGCGCGGGCGCGCCTGGAGGCAGGCCGCGAAGCGCCCAAGCAGGTGGCGGCCGCCTGCGGCTTTGCCAATGCCGACACCTTGCGCCGCGCGTTCGTCCGCCACGTGGGGGTAACGCCTGCGGAGTACCGCAAGCGCTACGGGCGCGTGGGCTGAACGTTCCCCGGCTACTGGCTTGGCGGGGTGCCTTCAGCGTTTGCCAGCACCACATCGACTTGTACCCGCGCGTTCTCGGGCAGCGCGGACACGCCAACCACCCTGCGTGCAGGCACGCCATCGGGGAAGAACGCCGTGTACACCTCGTCCACGGCGGCAAGGTCCTGGATATCGGCAAGGAAGACGTTGACCTTGACCACATCGCTCAGGGCGTGGCCGATGCTTTCGACAATCGCCTTGACGTTGATCAGGCATTGCTGCGCCTGCTCTTTCACACCCCCGCTCACCAACTTCCCGGTACTGGGGTTCAAAGGCAGTTGCGCAGAGAGGTGGTTGTAGTGCGAGAAGGCGACCGTTTGCGTGGACAGCGGGTGCAGGGGCGCATGGGGCGTGTTGTTTGCCTTGATGACAATCCCGTGGCGGTCTTCGACAACTTGCGGTGGCGTGCCATCGCCGTGGGAGATGACGGCTTCTATCTGCACCAGCGCATCCATGGGCAAACCTGAGGCCACCACGACCGTGCGCGCGGGGAAGTAACCGACTGCCCTGGCAATGGCCGAGTCGGGGAAGAAGGTTTTGTACACCTGGTCGACCTGCGCAAGGTCCGAGAGGTTTTTCACGAAGAGGGTGATCTTGACGATGTCATCGAAAGGCACGTCCATGCCTTCGAGGATCGCCTTGATGTTTTTCAGGCACTGCGCGGCCTGCTCCTTGGCACCGCCTGCCACCAACTTGCCGGTTTGCGGGTCGATCGGCAGTTGCGCAGACAAGTTGTTGTAGTGCGAAAAAGCCACGGCCTGCGCGGACAGTGCGCTTGCCGGCGCACGCTCGGTATTGCACACCGTCTTGACCAGGTCGCCGGCCTGGGGGGCGTTGGGGATCGTGCCTACGCCATTGGAAAGCAAGGCTTCCACTTGCACCAGGGCATCCATCGGCAATGCGGCAACCGCGACAGTCGTCACCACCGGCACATAGCCTGGGAAATAGGCCGAATAGACGCTGTTGACGACTTCGGCATCGGCCATGTTGCGCAGGAAGATGCTGAGCCTGACCACATCCTCCAGTGTGTGGTCGACGCTTTGCACCACGGCCTTGATGTTCTTGAAACACTGCTCCGCCTGCGCCTTCACACCCCCTGCCACCACGGCACCGGATGCGGGGTCGATGGGTAACTGGGCGCTAAGGTTGTTGTAGTGCGAGAACGCGACACTTTGCGAATAAGGGCCAATGCCTTCTGGAGCATTGCCGGTATTTCTTGCCAATACGGCGTTGTAGCCACTCATGCTAGTACTCCCATCTTTCTGGATTTCACAGATTGAGTGGCAAGCAGATAATCCATTGCGCGATCGAAGGCTGCCACTGTGGGGCCGGGCGACTGGTTCACTGCCTTGAGGGCGAATGAGCGAGTGTCAGGAGGGATGAAGCAGGGCAATTGTAGTGAGCGCTGGGTATCGCGCCATTGACCGGGCGCAATAATCGAAGCGAAGTGGCTGGCTGACAGATTGATTTGGAATAACTGCAATAGCGCGGGGGTGGGATTAGTTGGCAAAACTGCCCTGATTTGCCGGATAACGAAGGTTGCGATTAAGCTGCGCGCATGGCGCCATGAGGATGGAATCGATGTTGCGTATATCGCTAGGAATGGCTTTGTTACTTGCCGGCGCACTGGCCACGGCAGCCCCACTGAAGGTGCCCAGCCCGGCCCAGCTCAGGAGCCAGCTCGACAGCCTCAAGCCGGGCCAGTTTCTCTGGTACCCGCAGGTTTCGCCGGTGGGCCCGGTCACGGTGGTGATCAGCCTCACCGAGCAGCGTGCCTACGTCTATCGCAATGGCATCGCCATCGGCGTCAGTACCGTGAGCAGCGGCAAGGCCGGGCGCGAAACCCCCACCGGGGTGTTCAGCATTCTGCAGAAGAAGGTCGAGCACAAATCCAGCCTCTACAACAGCGCCCCCATGCCCTACATGGAGCGCCTGACCTGGGACGGCATTGCCCTGCACGCGGGCCATCTGCCGGGCTACCCCGCCTCCCATGGCTGCGTGCGGCTGCCGATGGAATTTGCCAAGAAGCTGTACGAGGTCACCGGGTTCAGCTCGACTACCGTGATCGTCTCCGACACCCACAGTGCCCCGGTGGAGGTCTACCACCCGGGCGTGCTGGCGCCGACGGTCAGCGATGGCAAGGCCCAGGGCCCGCTGGTGTTGAACAACCAGCAGTTCTGGAACGACCCCGACCCTGCCGCCGGGCCGCTGTCGATCCTGATCAGCCGCGCCGACCTTCGCGCCTACGTGTTTCGCGGCGGCCAGCTGATCGGCTCGGCGCCGGCCCTAACCCTGGAAAGCAGCCGCCATCGCAGCGGCATGGCGGTGTATTCGCTGCTGCAAAAACCTTCCGCCCTGGCACTCGACGGCGCGCTGCCGTTGCGCTGGTCGGTGGTGGGCCTGAGCAACCCGGAGTACGGGGACACGCCCTACGAGCAATTGGGGCAGTTGAACATGAGCCCGGAATTTCGCCATCACCTGCGTGCGGCGATGGACGTCGGCACCATGCTGGTGATCACCGACTGGGCCTCCACCCGCGATACCCGCAGCAACGGCCAATTCACCGTGATCAGCACCGACGACGGCGAGGATGCTAAGCCATTGGTCAAGAAATGATCGGCAAACCTGTGAATTTCAAGCAAAGTAGCGGCCTTTGGCCTTCAATCAAGCTGAATCTTCGCTTGATCTTGCTTGCGACCCCAGACAGGTCTTCAACAGGATAATCCATGTCGATGTTCGAACCTTTGCGGGGAGCCCTGCGGCTCTCAGCGGCCAGTATTGGCCTGTTTTTCCTCGGCGCCTGGCTGCCCGCCCAGGCGCAATCACTGCCCAGCGCCGCCGAACTGCAGCAACTGGCGCCGAACGCCAGCCTTGCGACCCTGGCCCTGGCACTCACCGCCTACACCTGCGCCAGCCACAACGACCCGGGCAAGCTGCTGACGGTGATCGACTACTCCAAGGCCTCGCGTGACAAACGCCTGTGGGTGTTCGACCTGAACGCCCGCAAGCTGTTGTTCGAAGAGTGGGTGGCCCACGGCAAGAACAGCGGCGCCGATGTGCCGAGCACGTTCTCCAACGCGCCGAACAGCTACCAATCCTCCATCGGCCTGTATGAAACCGGCCAGACCTACAGCGGCAAGCACGGCCGCTCGTTGCGCCTGCAGGGGCTGGAGCCTGGGTTCAACGACAACAGCATGTCGCGGGCGATCGTCATGCATGCCGCCGCCTATGCCGACCCCAAGGTGGTGCCCGGGCTCGGCCGCCTGGGCCGCAGCCAGGGCTGCCCTGCGGTGCGCCCGGCAATCGCCGGCAAGCTGATCGACACGCTGCAGCGTGGCAGCTACGTGTTCGCCTATTACCCGCAGCAGGACTGGCTGAAGAAATCGCACTTTCTCAACGATCAAAGCTGCCCGTTGCCGAACCAGTCGATTGCCAGCAAGTAGGCCCGCGCCCTTGTCCATCGCCTGGCAGATGGTCTAGGATGCCGCCCGCCGGTTTCCATCACGGAACTAATAGGGAATCCGTCGCTCGCCCGCATGCGAGCCAAACGGAACTGCCCCCGCAACTGTAGGTGCCGAGCCCGCTCCTGAAACGCCACTGGACACTGTCCGGGAAGGCAGGAGCCGGGCCATGACGCACCAGTCAGGAGACCTGCCGGCACACATTCACCAACCGGCGGGGTGTCCGGGATGGCCATCCTCTGCCCTGCCCTGGGCCTGCCCCGTGCCTGCACGGGGCAAGGTGATGCCTGTCCGTGCGCCTGTACCGCGCAACGTTCGACAGGAGATCGCCCCATGCTGCCCCGCATCGCTGCCTTGCTCGGCGCATTGAGCCTGCCAGGCCTGGCCCAGGCTGGCGCCACGCACTACCCCCTGACGATCGACAACTGCGCTGCGCCGCAGACCTTTGCCCAGGCCCCGGCACGCGCCGTCAGCATTGGCCAGGCCGGCACCGAGATGCTCTATGCCCTGGGCCTTGGCAGCAAGCTCGCAGGCTCCTCGCTGTGGTTCAACAACGTGCTGCCCGAGTTCCAGGCGCAGGACGCCAAGGTCGAGCGCCTGGCCAACAACGAACCGAGCTTCGAGGCCGTGGTCGGCAAGCGCCCGCAGCTGGTGACGGTGCAGTTCGAGTGGATGGTCGGCCCCCAGGGCGCAGTCGCCACCCGCGAGCAGTTCGCCGAGCTGAAGATCCCGACCTACCTGCTGCCTTCGGACTGCGAGGGCAAGGACAACCTGGTCGGCGCCGACGGCACCCGTACCCAGCCCTTCCGGATCGAGACCATCTACAAAAGTGTCAGCCAGCTGGCGGCGATCTTCGATGTGCAGGCCCGTGGCGAGGCGCTGAACCAACAGCTGCAGGGGCAGCTGGAACATGCCCGGCAACGGCTCGCCGGCAAGGACTTGTCGAACACCTCGGCGCTGTTCTGGTTCTCCAGCGCCGACCTTGCCCTCGACCCTTACGTGGCCGGCCGCCAAGGGGTGGCCGACTTCATGCTGCAGACCCTTGGCGTGCGCAATGTCGTGCAGTCCCACGAGGAATGGCCAACGGTCGGCTGGGAAACCCTGGCAAAAGCCAACCCCACGTGGATCATCATCGCCCGCATGGACCGCCGCCGCTTCCCGGCGGACGACCACCAGAAGAAGCTCGAATTCCTGCGCAACGACCCGGTGACCCGGCAGATGGAGGCAGTCAGGCAGGGGCGCATCATCATCCTCGACGCCGACGCCATGCAGGCGGGCATCCGCCTGTTCCGCGGCCTGGAAACCCTGTCGAACGCATTCGCAACCGGTGATGCCGGGCAATAAATACGTTTGCGCAGCGTGCGTCATGAACAGGGCTAAAGGTTTTGTGAATTCGTTTCAGTTCCACTCACTCAATACCTCAACCTAAAATGCGCCTCAATTAAGCGATTATAAATATTCGAGTGGGACCGCCAATCATGACGCAGGACATTTGCAACTTCGCGATCAACAGCATTCGTTTCGACGAACATTATCAGCCTGCTGAAAATACTCGCCTCACCACCAACTTTGCCAATTTGGCCAGGGGCGCGAGCCGCCAGCAGAACTTGCGCAATACCTTGCGCATGATCGATAACCGTTTCAATGCACTGGCCCATTGGGACAATCCCAAAGGCGACCGCTACAGCGTCGAGCTTGAAATCATTTCGGTGGCAATGACCCTGGATGCCGCACGCAGCGATAACGCCCTGCCGTTGATCGAAATACTGAAAACCTGCATCGTCGACCGACACACCGGCACGCGCATCGAAGGCGTGGTGGGCAACAATTTTTCGTCCTACGTGCGCGATTACGACTTCAGTGTCCTGCTGCTGGGGCACAACCAAGGCGCGTCGGCGTTCAGCACACCGGCACATTTTGGCGAGCTGCACGGCAAGCTGTTCAAGGCCTTCGTCAATTCCAGCGCCTATAAAGCGCATTTTGCCAAGCCGCCGGTCATCTGCCTGAGTGTGTCCAGCAGCAAGACCTACCAGCGCATTGAAAACCAGCACCCGGTGCTCGGCCAGGAATACCAGCAAGATGAATATTCCCTGACCGATGAGTACTTCCAGAAGATGGGCCTGAGCGTGCGTTACTTCATGCCGGCAAACAGCGTTGCGCCCCTGGCATTCTATTTTGCCGGTGATTTGCTCAGCGATTACACCGCCCTTGAATTGATCAGCACCATCAGCACCATGGATACCTTCCAGAAGATCTACCGCCCGGAGATCTACAACGCCAACTCTGCCGCCGGCACGTCTTATCAGCCGAGTTTGCAGCATGAGGATTATTCGCTGACGCGTATTGTTTATGACCGGGAAGAACGCAGCCGCTTGGCCATCGAACAAGGGCGGTTTGTCGAAGAACACTTCATCAAACCTTACGGCGCGGTACTTGAGCAGTGGTCCAGCCACTGCGCTGCCTGACTTTCAGATACTACAAGGTCTTTTCTCGTGAATAAGCTGTTACCTACTTCGACTGCCGGCAGCCTGCCCAAACCCTCCTGGCTCGCGGAGCCCGAAACCCTCTGGTCGCCCTGGAAACTGCAGGATCAGGCCTTGCTCGACGGCAAGCAGGACGCCCTGCGCCTGGCGTTGCAAGAACAGCAACAGGCAGGCATCGACATCGTCAGCGATGGCGAACAGACCCGCCAGCACTTCGTCACCACTTTCATCGAACACCTGGACGGCGTTGACTTCGAGCAACGTGAAACCGTCAGGATCCGCGACCGCTACGATGCCAGCGTGCCTACCGTGGTGGGTGCCGTCGCGCGGCGCAAGCCGGTGTTCGTCGAAGACGCCAAGTTCCTTCGCCAGCAGACCGGGCAACCCATCAAGTGGGCGCTGCCAGGCCCCATGACCATGATCGACACGCTGTACGACAGCCACTACAAGAGCCGCGAGAAACTGGCCTGGGAGTTTGCCAAGATCCTCAACCAGGAAGCCCGCGAGCTGGAAGCTGCCGGCGTCGACATCATCCAGTTCGATGAGCCTGCGTTCAACGTGTTCTTCGACGAGGTGAACGACTGGGGGGTGGCGACCCTGGAGCGGGCCATCGAAGGCCTCAAGTGCGAAACCGCCGTGCATATCTGCTACGGCTACGGCATCAAGGCCAACACCGACTGGAAGAAGACCTTGGGCTGCGAATGGCGCCAGTACGAAGAGGCCTTCCCCAAGCTTCAGCAATCGAGCATCGATATCGTCTCGCTGGAGTGCCACAACTCGCACGTGCCGATGGACCTGATCGAACTCATTCGCGGCAAGAAAGTGATGGTCGGCGCCATCGACGTGGCCAGCCACACCATCGAGACCCCCGAGGAAGTCGCCAACACCCTGCGCAAGGCGCTGCAATTCGTCGATGCCGACAAGCTCTACCCGTGCACCAACTGCGGCATGGCCCCGCTGCCGCGCCAGGTCGCGCGCGGCAAGCTCAATGCCCTGAGCGCCGGGGCAGCCATCGTTCGCAGCGAACTCTCGGGCCGTTGAAGGCCGCCAAACTTCAGGACTTGCCATGTCACGTTCCAGTACTGCCATCGAGCCATTGAGCTTTCGCAAGGCGCTCGGGCATTACGCCTCCGGCATCACGGTGATCACCTCACTGGTCGATGAGCAGCCGGTCGGCTTCACCTGCCAGTCGTTCCACAGCGTGTCGGTGAGCCCGCCGCTGGTGTCGTTCAGCGTGATGCGCGAATCGGCCAGCTACCCCGGCATGCGCAAGGCGGGCCGGTTCGCGGTGAACATCCTTGCCGGCGAACAGGTGGGCATTTGCAACCAGTTCGCCCGCAAGGGCAGCGACAAGTGGCAGGGCGTGCAATGGCAGCCCTCGCCGCTGGGCAACCCGCTGCTCGCCGGCAGCCTGCACTGGCTCGATTGTGAAATCCACGCCGAACACGCCGCCGGCGATCACCTGATCGTGATTGGCGAAGTCAAAGCGCTGAACCTGCACGACACGGGCGCCACTCAACCCTTGCTGTACTACAAAGGACAATATTGCAACCTCGCCGCGCCTGGCGCGGCCTGAGCGCTTGCCTTCGCCCATGATCGACTTGAGATACCTGCGCACCCTGCATGCCCTGCGCGAAACCGACAGCCTGCCCGAGGCCGCCGAACGCCTGCACCTGACCCAGTCGGCGCTGTCCCACCAGTTCCGCGAGCTGGAAAACCGCATCGGCATGCCGGTGTTCGTGCGCAAGTCCAAACCGGTGCGTTTCACCACCGCCGGCCTCAAGCTGCTGCAGCTGGCCGACCAGGTACTGCCATTGATCCGCAGCACGGAGCGCAACCTGACCCGGCTGGCGGGCGGCACGGCGGAGCGGCTGCACATCGCCATCGAGTGCCACAGCTGCTACCAGTGGCTGATGCCCTCGCTCGACGAATTTCGCGGCGCCTGGCCTGAAGTCGAACTGGACCTGGCCTCGGGCCTTGCCTTCGCGCCCCTGCCGGCCCTGGAGCGCGGCGACCTCGACCTGGTGGTGACCTCCGACCCGCTGCCCCTGCCCGGGATCACCTACGTGCCGCTGTTCGAGTACGAGGCGATGCTGGCCATCGACAAGCACCATGCCCTGCGCGAAAAGCCCTACCTGGAAGCTGCCGACATCGCCGGCCAGACCCTGATCACCTACCCGATCGAGCGAAACCGGCTGGACATCTTCACCCGCTTCTTCGACCCGGCCGACCTTGAACCGGCCCAGGTGCGCACCGCCGAAATGACCGTGATGATGATGCAGCTGGTGGCCAGCGGCCGGGGCGTGTGCTGCCTGCCGAACTGGGCGCTGCACGAATACACCACACGCGGCTATGTCATCGCCAAGCGCCTGGGCGCCAAAGGCTTGCAGGCCACGCTGTTCGCGGCGGTGCGCAGCGACATGCTCGAGGTGCCCTACATGAGTGATTTCTTGCTCACGGCAAAAGACATCTCCTTTGCAACGCTGGAGGGCGTCAACGCCGTTACCAGCAACCTGCACTGAGCGTCACGCGCTCAGAACCCCACCGAACGGCGAGGTTCGCAGGTGGCCACCACCCGGCCGCGCTTGAGCACCATCAGCCGCGCCGGCAGGTCGAGCACCACATCACTGACCGCACGGGTGTCCAGCAGCACCAGGTCGGCGTGCTTGCCCACGGCCAGCCCGTAGTCCTGTAGCCCCAGCGCCTTGGCCGGCGCCGTCGTCAGCATCGACAGCAAGGTGGCCTGGTCGTCCGCACCGCCCAGGTGGCAGGCCGGCAAGGCCAGTTGCGCGATGTTCAGCAGGTCGCCGGTGCCATAGGGGGTGAAGGCATTGCGGATGTTGTTGGTCGCCAGGCACACGTTCACCCCGCCATCGCGCAGTGCCCGCACGGGGGTCAAGGTGCGGCGCACGTTGTGGCTGTCGCCGCGGGCGCCCAGGTGCAAGTCGGTGGCGGGCAGGCACATGACACTGATGCCCGCCTCGCGCAGCAGCGCGATGATCGGTGCCTGGCGCTCGGGGGCGACCGCGCCGAGGCTGGTCAGGTGGCCCACGCTGACACGCCCTTGGTAGCCCTCGGCGATCGTCTTGCGGGCCACGTATTCGATGCTCATGCGCTCGGCGTCGTCGGCAAAGTCCTGGTGCAGGTCGATGCCCTTGCCAAAGCGCTTGGCCAGGTCGAAGACGAAGTCGATGTGCTCATGGGGCGAGCTGTCGTTGTAAGGGATGCCGCCGACGACATCGGCGCCCTTTTCCATCGCCTGGACCATCATGTCTTGCATGCCAGGCAGCTTGAGAATCCCTTCCTGGGGGAAGGCGACCACCTGGATATCGATGAAATCGCGGAAGGTTTCGCGCAGTTCCAGCACCACGTCCAGGCCGGTGAAGCCCTGCGCCGGGTCGAACTCGGCGTGGGCGCGAACATGGGTGCTGCCCGCCTGCACCAGTGCGCGCAGCACCTGGGTGGAACGCGCGAGGATGTCGTCACGGGTAAGGCTTGGCTTGAGCGCGGCGGTCACGGCGATGGCCTCTTGCAAGGTGCCGGAACGGTTGGCCTTGCGGTGCATGACGTGGGCTTTTTCCAGGTGCAGGTGGCCCTCGACGAAGCCTGGGATCAGCACCTTGCCGTTGCCCTGCACTTCTTGCCTGGCCTGGCCGGCAATGGCCGGGGCGATCGCTGCGATCCTGCCGCCCTGCACGGCGACATCCTGCAGCGGTTGCGCATCATCGATGCGCACACTTCGAAAGATCAGGTCCATGCGCTTCACTCCTACAGGCCCGGCGCCGTGGGGCGCCAGGCCGTCAGCGGGGTATCAGAAAGGTTTGGTCGGCAGGTACTTGCCATCCAGCGTGATCACCGCGCGGGAGCCGCCTTCGGGGTCTTCGACCTTCTTGATGTCGAGCTTGAAGTTGATGGCACTGATGATGCCGTCACCGAACTTCTCGTGGACCAGCGCTTTCAGCGTGGTGCCATAGACCTGCAGCATCTCGTAGAAGCGGTAGATCGTCGGGTCGGTCGGCACACCGCGCTCCATACAGCCACGCACTGGCACGGTCTGCAGCAGGGCAATGCCATCGACGTCGAGGCCAAGCTTGTCACCGACCACCTGGGCGGCGCTGGCCGGCAGCGGGTGCTGGCCGAGCAAGGCGGCGGTGACGAAGGCTTCGGACAGGCCGGTGCCCTCGGTGATCTGCGCATACGACAGGTCCTTGCGGGCCTTGGCCATGAGGATGACTTCGGTCAGGGCCTGGCGAACGCTCTGGGTGGCTTGGGACTGGATCATGGGGTGTCTCCTTGGGGTAATGGTTCAGGCAACGTGCTTGGGTTGATGGGATACGGCGTGTACTTGCGGGTTGGCGGCCAGCGGCAGGAACCGGCCAGTGCGGCCATCGAAGGCGTCGATGCGCCCGCTCTCGATGTCGTAGACCCAGCCGTGCAAGGTGACGCGGCCTTCTTCAAGGGCCAGGCGTACCGAAGGGTGGGTCTGGATGTTGGCCAGCTGGGCGATGACGTTCTCGCGCACCATGGCCTCGACCTTGCTGTGCCGGTCCTGATGCTGGCGGGCTTCGTTGACTACCCGGGCGGAGTCGGCGTAGCGCAGCCAGCCGGCCACGGCGGGCATGTGATCCAGGCACTTGCAGGTGGCGATGGCGGTCATGGCGCCGCAGTCCGAGTGCCCGCAGATGACGATGTCGGCGACCTGCAGCGCGGCCACCGCATACTCGACCGAGGCCGACACGCCGCCAGGCTCGGGGCCGTAGGACGGCACGATGTTGCCGGCGTTGCGGATGACGAACAGCTCGCCCGGTTCGCGCTGGGTGACCAGCTCTGGTACCAGGCGGCTGTCGGAGCAGGAGATGAACAGCGCCCGTGGGCTTTGCTGGGTGGCCAGGTCCTTGAACAGCTTGACCCGCTCGGGGAAGGCGTCTTGCTGGAATTTCAGGAAGCCGTCGATGATCTCTTTCATGGCTGTTGCCTCTGTCTGGCGTTGTGTGAGGCAAAGGTTACGCAGCGCATGGCATAAGGTAAAAGTCTCATTTATGATTAGGTACATCAGATAATCTTATGTGAGTAGCCATGCTTGCCCGCCACATCCAGTACTTCCTCGCGGTAGCCGAACACCTGAGCTTTACCCGCGCCGCCGCGGCCTTGCACGTGTCCCAGCCGGCCTTGTCGCAGCAGGTCCGGCAGTTGGAGGAAAGCCTGGGCGCGCAGTTGTTCGACCGCAGTGGGCGCACCACGCGCCTGACCGATGCCGGTGAGGTGTACCTGCGCTATGCCCGGCGGGCGGCGCAGGAGCTGGAGGAAGCCAAGCGCGCCATCCACGATGTCGGCGACCTCAGCCGCGGTGCGCTGCGCATTGCCGTGACGCCGACCTTCACCACCTACCTGGTTGGCCCGTTGGTGGAAGCCTTTCACAGCCGTTACCCGAACATCACCCTGGATGTGCGTGAGCTGTCCCAGGAGCGCATGGAGGCGCTGCTGCTCGCCGATGGGCTGGATGTGGGGATCGCCTTCGAGCAGGTGCAGGCCCAGGACATCGAAGCCACCCCGCTGTTGGTGGAAACCCTGGCCCTGGTGGTCAACGACCGCCACCCCTTGGCCACGGCGCAGTCCGTCGGGCTGCAGGCGCTGAGCGCGCAATCGCTGATTCTGCTGGGCACCGAGTTCGCCACCCGCGAGCAGATCGACCGCTTCTGCCAGCAGCACGGCATTCGCCCGCAGGTGCGGATGGAGGCCAACGCCATCAGCGCGGTGATCGAAATCGTGCGCAGGACGGCCCTGGCCACCCTGCTGCCCGCAACCATCGCGCTGGCCCATGAAGACCTGCTGGCCATTGCGCTGGACCCGGTGCGCCTGCAGCGCACCGCCGTGCTGATGCAGCGCCGGGGGGCTTACCAGAGCGCTGCAGCACGGGCCTTCATCGAACTGGCCAACGAGGTGGTGGGGGAACGCCTGTTCAGCAAGCGGCCTTGCCGCGCAGCGCCTTCGGCCCCGCGCCCAGGCAGGTGACGGCAAACGCGATCACCAGCGCCGCCGTGCCCAGCACGAAGATCAGCTGCTGGTTGGAGCCTTCCACCAGCATGGCGATCAGCGCAGGCGTCACCGCCGCGGCGCCCATCAGGGTGATGCTGACCAGCGGCGTGAGCTTGCCGGTCGGGTCGTTGGTGGTGATCAGCGCCATGTAGTACGACAGCGACAGCACCCAGCCGAAGTTGATCAGCAGCAGCGCAACGCACAGCTGCGTCGGCGTGCGGGTATGGCCGGTGAGCATGGCGATGGAGATGAACACCGCCACCAGGCCCACGGCGATCATCACCTGGCGGTTGACCCGCGCACCCAGAAGGCTCGGCAGCCCGGCCCCGGGCAAGCCGCCCAGCGCCGACAGGCCGAAGGCCCAGCCGATGTCCACGCCGTCGATGCCCTGGTCGCGTGCCAGCTGGTCGATGAAGCCCCACACGCAGTAGATGGCAATCTGCATGAACAGCATGCCCACCAGCGCCGTGCGCCCGGTACGCGCCGAGCCGCCCTGGGCTGGCGAGCCTTCGCCGCTGGCCAGCAGCGCTGCCGGGCGGCGCGGCAAGGCCAGGGCGGCGGCGCAGATCAACAGGTACCACAGGCCGAACGAGCACAAGGCCGTGACCGCCCCGCTCTGCGCGGCGAGCACCGGCAAGGCGGCGGAAAACAGCGAGTACTCCGGGGTTTGCAGCAACAGCATCAGGCCGAACGAGCGGTCCTGGTTGGGCAGCCGGCCAAGGGTCGACACCGCGTAGGCATACACCAGTCCGGCGCAGGTGCCGGCCGCCAGGCGCACGGCCAGCAGCACGGTGTGGGTTTCGGCGAAGGCAGTGGCGATGCTCAAGGCCACGCACAGCAAGCCGACCAGCAGGCACAGGCTGCGCCCGCCATGGCGCTTCATCATGAGCGGGCACAACAAGGTGCCCAGGGTCATGCCGATCATCTCGACCGACACCACCCAGCCCTGCAGGTCCAGTGACAGGTTCAATCGTTCCGTCAGCAAGCCCATGAAGATGGGCTGCACGCCACAGACGATGAATGAAGTACAGGCAATGAAGATTAGGGCGGCGCGCAGGCGCCTGGAATCATTGATCATGAACAGATCCCCGAACACGGCTGTTGTTTTTATTGTGTGTACCGACCGCGACGCCAGTGCCGTAATAGACAGCTTGCAGGCCGGCTCGCGGTCAATCCTGGGGCCTGTTCGAAAGCTTGGAAAGTTAAATATCGAAATCGACTGCAGTGGGCTTTTTAATGCAGGCGAAGTTTGCCGGGCTGTATCCAGAAACGCACTGCAATCGATCCTGATAATTAATTTGTGAGGCACGGGCATCTTCCCTACCGTGTACCGCTACTGACAACCAAAGGGGCCAGCTCGCCTGGTGCGTACTGCCGAGCCGGCCCTGCTGCACAAGGGCCTCCCATGAACGACCGTGAGTTCATCAACGCCATCGACGCCGATGGCCTGCCACTGCACATCGCCGTGAAGAACGGGCGCATCAGCCACCTCGGCGCGCAGCGCGCCGCCGAGCCGGCCCGCGAAACCATCGACCTCGAAGGCCTGCTGGCACTGCCAGGGTTCGTCGACGGCCATATCCACCTGGACAAGAGCTTCGTCGGCGACCGCTGGCACCCCCACCAGGTGGTCGCCAGCCTGCGCGAGCGCCTGGCCGTGGAAAAGCGCGAACTGGCCAGCGCCCCGCCGATCGTCGAGCGCGCCGAGGCGCTGATTCGCCAGGCCGCCTCGTTCGGCACCCTGGCCATGCGCTGCCATGTGGACGTGGACGCCACCACCGGCCTGGATAACCTGCGGGCCATTCTCCAGGCCCGTGAAACCTGCAAGGACCTGGTCGACATCGAGCTGGTGGCCTTCCCCCAGGCCGGCGTAGTGAGCTGCCCCGGCACCGCCGAGGTGATGGAGGCAGCCGTGCGTGAAGGGGTCCAGGTGGTCGGCGGCATCGACCCGACGACCCTGGACGGCGACGCCGAGGGCCAGCTCGACATCGTCTTCGGCATCGCCGAGCGCCATGGCGTGAAGGTCGACATCCACCTGCACGAGCCCGGCGACATCTGCATCGCCCAGCTCGAACGCATCGCCGCACGCACCCAGGCACTGGGCATGCAAGGGCTGGTCGCGGTCAGCCATGCCTATGGCCTGGGCGACGTCAGCGACAGCGTGGTCGACCGCACCGCCCAGGTGCTGGCCAAGGCCGGTGTGTCGATCATGACCAACGCACCGGGCGAGCACGCCTTCCCACCGGTGCTGCGCCTGCGCGCCGGTGGCGTGCGGGTGTTCACCGGCAACGACAACATCCAGGACGCCTGGTGGCCCTACGGCAACGGCGACATGCTGCAGCGGGCCATGCTGGTGAGCTACCGCTCGGGCTTCAACACCGACGAGGAACTGCGCGTGGCGCTGCACATGGCGACCGAGGCCAGTGCCGGGGTGATGGGCAAGCAGGACTACGGGCTGAAGGTCGGCAACGAGGCGAATTTCGTGCTGTTCAAGGCGCCGAATGCAGCCGCGGCGGTGGCGGCGGCGCTGCATGAACGGGTGATCGTGCGCCGTGGCGCGTTCTGGGGCGGGCCTGCGGTGCTGCAGTTGCAGGCAGCGCAATTCGCCCAGGAACTGCGCCGCTGAAAACGGCCAGCGGGGGGCGCCTGCCGCCCCCCGGCACTACTCAGCCTCGGCCCTGAGAATCCCTATCAGGATATCGGCCAGCTCCTTGACCACAGGGTCCGCCGTGGGCCCATGGAAGATCGCCGCCTCGAACACCTTGATCGGCTTGAACCCTTCCTTTGCCCCCAGAATTCGATGCTCCGGCGTGACCACGCGCAGCGGCAGCAGGCTCACGCCCAGGCCATTGGCCACCGCCTCCTGGATGCCGGCCAGGCTCGAGCTGGTAAAGCCGATGCGCCAGCTGCGGCCCATGGCCTCGATGGCGTTGATCATGTCGTCGCGGTACAGCCCGCGCGGCGGGAAGGTCACCAGCGGGATCGGGTCCTGGGCGAAACACGGGTACTGGGCGCTGTCGAACCACTCGATGCGCTCCGGCTGGCAGGCATTGGCCTCGCGGCTGTGGCGCCGTTGCTTGACCAGCACCAGGTCCAGTTCGCCCCGGTCGTAGGCGCTCATCAGGTCACGGCTCAGGCCGCCGGTGATCTCCAGCTTGACCTTGGGGTTGCGCCGGTTGAAAGCCGCCAGCGCCTGCATGGTCTTGCCGGCGACGAAGTCGTCGGGCAGGCCGATGCGCACGGTGACCGTCACCCCACCGGACAAGGCTTCGCTCAACTGGTTGCTCACCGCCAAAAGGTGCCGCGCGTAGCCCAGCAGGGTCTCGCCGGCATCGGTGGGGTGCACTTCGCGGTTGCTGCGGTCGAGCAGCTGGTGCCCGACCATTTCTTCCAGGCGCCGCACCTTCTGGCTGACCGTCGACTGGGTGGAATGCAGGCGGGCGGCGGCGGTGGTGAAGCTGCCGCAGTCGGCCACCATCACCACGGCGCGGAGCATGTCCAGGTCGTAGATGGCGCGGTTGGGTTTTGCACTGTCGGTCATGGCTCAGGCCGTCTGCCGGCGCATGGCGAGGATTCCGGCCGCAAAGCCGATGAAGGTCACCCCCACGCCGCGGCTGACCCAGCGCGACCATTCGGGGCGCTGCAGCACGCCCTTGGCGCGCGAGGCCAGCGCGGCGTACAGGCTCAGCGACGACACCGAGAGCGTCATGAAAATCGCCGTCAGGATCAGAAACTGCGGGAACAAGGCGGCGCCCTGGTCGATGAACTGCGGGAACAGCGCCGTGAAGAACAGCGTCGCCTTGGGGTTGGACAGCGCAGTGAAGAATGCCGAGCGGTACAACTTGCGGCGCGTCGGCCTGCGGGCCTCCCCTGCGTGGATGTCGCCTGCCAGCAGCGGGCGTTTGTTCAGCAGCTGCTTTACGCCCAGGTACAACAGGTAACCGGCGCCGGCGATCTTCACCAGGTTGAACAGCCATTCGGAGCTGGCCAGCAAGGCGCCCAGGCCCAGCATCGCGGCTGCCGACAGGCAGAACAGGCCACTGGCGTTGCCCAGCGAGGACCAGATCGTGCTGCGTTGGCCATGGGCCAGGCTGTTGTTGATCGCCATCAGTGTCGCAGGGCCTGGGCTGGCGATGGCAATCGCGGCGACCAGGGTGAAGGCCAGTAAGGTATGCGGGTCCATGGTTTGAGGCTCGTTCAGCGTTCGGAAAGGGCCGGTGCATGATGCCAGAAACTCACCGCCAGGGAGGACTGGCGGTTTCAGCCACGCACGTAGCGCAGGTGCGTGGCGTCTGGCGTGTGCAGGGCCTTGTCGATGCGAAACTGCGGGGCGGGGCCGTGCAGGTGCTCGAACAGGCGCCGGCCGCTGCCGAAGATGACCGGCGCCAGGGCAATTTCCAGTTCGTCGATGGCGTCGAGGTTCAGGTACTGCTGTATCACATCGGCGCCGCCCGAGATGCGGATGTCGCGGCCGCCCGCCAGTGCCCGGGCTTGCTCCAGCGCCTTGGCCGGGCCGTGGTTGAAGAAGTGGAAGGTGGTGCCGCCCGGCCGCACCCACGGCTCGCGCTGCTGGTGAGTGAGGACCAGCACCGGAGCGTGGAATGGCGCCTCTTCTGGCCAGCTGCGCTCGCCGGCATCGAACATGCGCTTGCCCATGATGTAGGCGCCGGCACGCTCCATGGTGCTGCGCAGCATGTCGTTGACCGGGCCGGTTTCGCCGCCTTTGGCGAACAGCAGGTGTTCGCGAAAGTACTGCTGCTTGAGAATCCAGCTCATGAGCGCGCCCCACTTGGCGCCCCAGCCCTTGTACTCGGGGTGGTCCCAGTGCTCGATGCTCATGCCTTCCGGTGCCATGTAGCCGTCAAGGCTCAGGCCGATGTTGACGAATACCTTGCTCATGGTTTGCCTCTTGTGTGGTGGGCATTGTGGGAGCGCTTTAGAGTGCCTTCATTTCGGCAATATCACGGGCCACCTGATCGGCCGAGTGGTCGAACATCGCCTGCTCCTGCGCATCCAGCGGCATTTCGATCACCCGGGCAATCCCTTGCCTGGCCAGCACGCAGGGCACACCCATGGCGATATCCGTGCGCCCGTATTCGCCCTCGAGGATCGCCACCGTCGGCAAGATGCGGTTGCGCCCATGGGCGATGGCATCGACCATCTGGGCAATCGCCACACCCGGTGCATCGCAGGCGCTGCCGACCTTCTTCAAGTTCAGGATCTCACCGCCACCCTGGCGGGTGCGCTGCACGATCCGCTCGATCTGCTCGCTGGACAGAAACTGCGCCAGCGGCACCGAACCGACCGCGCAGTAGCGCATCAGCGGCACCATGCTGTCGCCATGCCCGCCCAGCACCAGCGCGGTGATATCGCGTGCGGAAAAGCCGGTTTCCTCGGCGATGAAGCACTTCATGCGCGCGGTATCCAGCACCCCGGCCTGGCCGAACACCTTGTCGCGCCCCAGCCCGCTGACCGACCAGGCGCGGTAGGTCAGCACATCCACCGGGTTGGACACCACCAACAGCGTCGCAGCCGGCGCATGGCGCCTGATATCCGCCAGGATACCGTCGAGAATCGGCAGGTTGATGCTCAACACATCCTGGCGCGACTGGCCGGGCTTGCGTGGCACGCCCGCGGTGATCACCACCACGTCGGCACCTTGCAGCATCTGCGCATCGGCCCCGCCCACAACCCGGGTATCGGAGCCCGACTCGATGGCCGCCTGCCAGATATCCAGCGCCTTGCCCTTGGCCAGCTCGCCCTGCACATCGAGCAACACCAGTTCATGGCACAACTCTTCCCGGGCGATGATCTGCGCCGCCGCCTCGCCCACCAGCCCGGCACCCACAATTGCTAGCTTGTTCATCGGTAACCTCCCGCGGCGCGCGAAACCCGCAACACGCCCGCCTGTACAGGGAAGTATTGACCGCGCAAGCCAAAAGGCCACCCGCAGGTGACCTGAGGTCTTGTCGGCCGTGGTGCGTCAGGCCTGTTGCCGGGTCGCGCAGACCACGATCTCGCGCACGCACACCGACTGCGGCTGGCCGTAGGCAAAGTCGATCACCTCGGCGATGTGCTCGGCGCTGAGCACCCCGCCCATCTCCTGCTTCCAGTCGTCGTAGCCGGCCTTGATGGCGTCGTCGGTGGTGTGGCTGAGCAGCTCGGTATCCACCGCCCCCGGCTCGATGGTGATCACCCGCACGTTGCTTGGCGCCAGCTCTTCGCGCAGGTTCTCGGACAACCCGGTGACCGCGAACTTGGTGCCGACGTAGGCCACGTGGTTGGGGAACGCCTTGCGCCCGGCCACGGAGCTGACGTTGATGATGGTGCCGCGCTTGCGCGCGACCATGCCGCCGGCCACCGCGTGGATGCCGTTGAGCAGCCCGCGCACGTTGACGTCGAGCATGCGGTCCCATTCGCTTGGGTCTTGCGTGGCGATGCTGCCCAGCAGCATCACCCCGGCATTGTTGATGATCGCGTCCACCGGGCCGAACTGCGCCTCGGCCTCGGCCACGGCAGCCAGCACCGCCGCCCGGTCGGTGATGTCCACGGCCAGGGCCAGGCTGTTGGGCAGTTGCAGCTGCTGCATCGGCGCCAGCCGACGGGCCAGCAGCAACAGCGCGTGGCCGCGGCCGGAGAGCAGCCTGGCGGTGGCCAGGCCGATACCGGAGCTGGCACCGGTGATGACGACCAGGGGTTTGTGGTTAGCGGTCATGGCAAGCGTCCTGTTATCCGAAATGTCTATGGGTAGGTAGCGCTGGCAGTATAGGAGCCAGTTCCAGGCACGAAAAATGGGATATTCTTTTGGCAGCCATCGGCAACACTTATGGGTAAACCATGGATTATCGTCAGCTTCGCGCCTTCATCGCAGTCTTCGAAGCGCGCAACATCACCACCGCCGCGCGCACCGTTCACCTTAGCCAACCGGCCCTGTCCGGCAGCATCAAGGCGCTTGAGCAAGCCCTGGGCACCACGCTGTTCGTGCGCCAGGCCAGGGGCGTGGAGGTGACCGAGGATGCCCGCGCGCTGTACCCCGAGGCGCAGCGCATGGTGGCCGATGCCGGCCGGTTGCTGACCCGCTTCAAGCACGACCGGGAACAGGCGCCGCTGCAGATCGGCGTCGAACAGGACGTGGGCGCTGCGGTGCTGCGCCAGGTGGTGCAGGCCGCGGCGACCCTCAGCCCTGCGCTGCAGCTGCAACTGGTTACCGGCTGCGCGGGCGCGGCGCGCCTGGCCAGCGAAGAACTGCGCTGCGAGGACGAACTGTTCCTGCCCCTGCACAGCGACCCTTTCGTACTGGCGTCGCCGCCGGCGGGCGAGGCAAGGCGCTGGGTCACCTGCCCCGCGCAACCCAGCCACCAGCGCCTGCTGCCGTTCTACGACAGCCGCCCGGTGGCCGAAGCCGAGACCTTCGGCCTGGCCCTGGAGATGGTCGCCGCCGGCCTGGGCAACGCCATCGTGCCGGCCCCGCTTGCCGCCGAACACCGCGAAGTGCGCAGCGAAGCGTTGCCGCAGCTGGACCTGCGCCGGCGCATCGGCCTGTGTTACTCAGCCCAGGCGCTGGCGCTCGAAGGGGTGATCCAGCTGCGTGACGCCCTGCAGGAGAAAATTGTACAAAACAGTTCTGCTGTATAGATTTATCCAGGCACCTGCACTATACCTTGTACAGAACCTTACTTTTGTACAGGTATTGTGCATGTCCGCCTTCCTGCAACGCTTCGTCGAACGCTTTGCCACGCTGGATACACACAATCTCGACGTACTGGGCGACCTGTACAGCGCGGAGGTAGCCTTCCGCGACCCCTTGCACCAGATCGACGGCCTCCCTGCCCTGCGCGCCTACTTCGCGCAGCTGTACGCCAACGTGTCCGAGGTGCAGTACCACTTCGAAGGCACCGACGAACTGGAGCCCGGCCACGGCTACATCCGCTGGACCCTTCACTACCGCCACCCACGCCTGGCCGGCGGCAGGCGGATCAGCCTGCAGGGCTGCAGCCACCTGCGCTGGCACGAGCGGGTGCATTTTCATCAGGACTACTTCGACGCAGGCGCCCTGCTCTACGAGCATCTCCCGCTGATGGGCGGCGCGATCCGCTGGCTCAAGGGCCGGCTGGCATGAGCCGTTGCTGGCTGACCGGTGCCAGCAGCGGCATCGGCGCGGCCCTGGCGCTGCGCTTGCTGGAGCAAGGCCACCAGGTCGCCCTGGGTGCTCGCCAGGCACACAGCCTGGCAGCATTGGCCACGCGCTTTCCGGGCCAGGTACTGCTGGCGGTGGGTGACCTCGACCAGCCCGAGCAAGTGGCGCAGATTGCCGCACAGATCGAACAGGCATGGGGCGCGCTGGACCTGGTGATACTCAACGCCGGCACCTGCGAGTACCTGGAGCCGGGGCAGTTCGACCCGGCCCTGGTCGAGCGGGTGATGCGCACCAACGTCAACGGCACCAGCCATTGCCTGGCCGCTGCCCTGCCCCTGCTGCGCCGTGGCCAGCAGCCGCACCTGGTGGTGATGGGCAGCTCGGTCAGTTGGCTGGCGCTGCCGCGCGCGGGCGCCTATGGTGCCTCCAAGGCGGCGCTGCGCTACCTGGTGGAATCGCTGCGCATCGACCTGGTCGGCGAAGGCATCGACGTTACCCTGGTCAGCCCTGGTTTCGTCGACACCCCGCTGACCCGCCGCAACGACTTCCCCATGCCGCAGCTGTGGAGCGCCGAACGCGCCGCCGCGCATATCCTCGCGCGCCTGCCCCGGCGGCCGCTGGAAATCGCCTTCCCCGGCGGCTTCACCCGCCTCCTGCGCCTGCTCGGCGCCCTGCCGCCGGCCTGGCGCCTGGCACTGGGCCGGCGCATCGCGCGCAAGCCCCAGGGTTAGCCCAGCATGCACATCGCCATCATCGGCACGGGCATCGCCGGCCTGACCTGCGCCCACCTCCTGTCACGCCGCCACCTGGTCACGGTGTACGAGGCCGAGCCGCGTCTGGGCGGGCATACCCATACCGTCGACGTGCAATGGCAAGGGCAGGCCTACGCGGTGGACACCGGCTTCATCGTCTACAACGACTGGACCTACCCGCATTTCATCCGCCTGCTGCAACAGCTGGGCGTGGCCAGCCGGCCGACCGAAATGAGCTTCTCGGTGCATGACCCGGCCACGGGCCTTGAGTACAACGGCCACAACCTGGACACCCTGTTCGCCCAGCGCCGCAACCTGCTGCGCCCTGGCTTCTGGGGGATGCTGCGCGACGTGCTGCGCTTTAACCGCCAGGCCCTGGCCGACCTCGACCAGCAGCGGATCGCCAGCGACACCACGCTGGGCGCCTACCTGCACCAGCAGCGCTACGGGCAGCGCTTCATCGACCAGTACATCGTGCCCATGGGCTCGGCGATCTGGTCGATGCCACGGGCCGACATGCTCGCGTTCCCCTTGCAGTTCTTCGTGCGCTTCTGCCGCAACCATGGCCTGCTGTCGGTCAGCCAGCGCCCGCAATGGCGGGTGATCGAAGGCGGCTCGCGGGCTTACCTGGCGCCGCTGTGCCAGCCGTTCGCCGAACGCATCCGGCTGGGCTGCCCGGTGCAGCGGGTGGAGCGCGACGCACAAGGGGTGCGGGTCAGCAGCGCAGCCGGCAGCGAGCGTTTCGACAAGGTGGTGTTCGCCTGCCACAGCGACCAGGCCCTGGCCCTGCTGGCGGCGCCCAGCGATGCGGAACGGGCGATCCTCGGTGCCATCCGCTACGCCGCCAACGAGGTGCTGCTGCACACCGACCAGCGCCTGCTGCCACGCCGGCGCAAGGCCTGGGCCAGCTGGAACTATCGCCTGGGCAGCAGCCCGCAGGCGCCTGCCGCGCTCACCTACAACATGAACATCCTGCAGGGCATCGAGGCGCCGGTGACCTTCTGCGTCAGCCTCAACCAGAGCGCCCTGGTGGACCCGCAGCAGGTGCTGGCCCGCTTCCAGTACGCGCACCCGCAGTACAGCCTCGCCGCCGTTGCCGCCCAGGCCCGCCACGCCGAGCTGCAAGGCCCGCTGCACAGCTACTACTGCGGCGCCTACTGGGCCAACGGCTTTCATGAAGATGGCGTGCTCAGTGCGCTGAAGGTGGCCGAACACTTTGGAGAACAGCTGTGAACAGCAGCCTTTGCCACGGCTGGGTCAGCCACCGGCGCCTGGCCCCCAGGCCCCATGCGTTTGGCTACCGCATCGGCATGTTCTACCTGGACCTCGCCGAGCAAGCGCAACTGCCAGGCCTGAGTCGCTGGCTCGGGCGCTCGCGGTTGGCGCCGCTGTGCTGGCGGCAGACCGACTACCTGCCGGCCCTCACCCGCCAGGGCATGCCGCTGGCCGAGGCCGCGCGCCTGCTGGTCGGCCAGGCCACCGGGCAGGTGCCCGAAGGCGCCGTGCACCTGCTGACCCAGCCGCGCAGCTGGGGCCTGTCGTTCAACCCGGTGAGCGTGTTCTTCTGCCATGACCGCCACGGCCAGGTCGCCGCCGTGCTGCTGGAGGTGCGCAACACGCCCTGGCGCGAGCGCTTCCACTATGTGCTGCCGGTGCAGGGCGAGCTGGGCCAGCCCTTGAGCGTGGCCAAGGCCTTCCACGTCTCGCCGTTCCTGCCAGCGGACATGGACTACCACCTGCGCTTCGCCCTCGATGCCCAGCACGTGCGCATCCACATGGAAAACTGGCGCGCCGGGCAAAAATGCTTCGAAGCCGACCTGGCCCTGCAGCGCCAGCCACTTTCGCGTGCCAGCCTGCAGCGCTACCTGCTGACGTTCCCGTGGATGAGCCTGCGCACCGTCAGCGCCATCTACTGGCAGGCCCTGCGCCTGCTGCTCAAGCGCACCCCCGTACACGACCACTTCACCAGCCGGCACGACCTGGCGCTCGGCCAACCTGCCCGCGAGGAGCACGACCATGCCCGCACCGACCTTGAGCATTAGCAAATCGGCCGGCCTCGCGCCCCTGCTCGGCGGCCTGGCCCGGCACGCCGTGCTGGCGCAGCTGCGCCGCTTGCGCCACGGCCACCTGCGCTTGATCAGCCAGGGCCAGCAATGGACCTTCGGCGACGTCGCAAGCCCGCTGTACGCGGAAGTGGAGATCCTCGACAACGCCGCTTGGGGGCTGGTCGCCGGCAACGGCTCGATCGGCGCCGGCGAAGGCTACATCCACGGCTACTGGCGCAGCCCCGACCTTGCCGCCGTCACGCGCCTGTTCGTCGCCAACCTGGAGGTGCTCGACGCCATGGAGGGCGGCCTGGCCCGCCTGGCGCGCCCGCCGCTGCGCCTGCTGCACCGGCTCAACCGCAACAGCCGGCACGGCGCGCGGCGCAATATCCTGGCCCACTACGACCTGGGCAATGCGCTGTTCGAACGCCTGCTCGACCCCAGCATGATGTACTCCGCCGCACGCTTCGACAGCCCCGGGCAAACCTTGGAGCAGGCCCAGCGGCGCAAGCTTGAGCGCATCTGCCAGCATCTCGAACTCAAGCCTGACGAGCACCTGCTGGAAATCGGCAGCGGCTGGGGCAGCCTGGCCATCCACGCCGCCCTGGAATACGGTTGCCGGGTCACCACCACCACCCTTTCCGCCGCACAACACACCTACACCTTGCAGCGAGTCAAGGCCCTGGGCCTGGAGCAGCGGGTCACGGTGCTGCTGGAGGACTACCGCGACCTGCGCGGGCGCTTCGACAAGCTGGTGTCGATCGAGATGATCGAAGCCGTCGGCCACCGCTACCTGCCGGCCTTCTTCCGCCAGTGCGCGGCGCTGCTCAAGGACGACGGCCTGATGCTGCTGCAGGCCATCACCATCCGCGACCAGCGCTACGCCCAGGCCCGCCGCTCGGTCGACTTCATCCAGCGCTACATCTTCCCCGGCGGCGCCCTGCCCTCGCTGAGCGTGCTGCTCGACACCGCCAGCCGCCAGACCGCGCTGAACCTGGTGCACCTGGAAGATTTCGGCCAGGACTACAGCCGCACCCTGCGCCACTGGCGCGACAACCTGCGCCTGGCGCGCTCGGAGCTCACGGCGCTGGGCTATGACGAAACCTTCCAGCGCTTGTGGGAGTTCTACCTGTGCTACTGCCAGGGCGGTTTCGAGGAGCGCACCATCGGCGTGGCGCAGATGCTCTGGGCCGCGCCCCTGGCGCGCCGGGCGCCCCTTTCAGGGGCCTGAACATGGCCCGCGGCTGGCTGCTGGGCAATGCCCTGTGGCTGCAGGCCGGCTGGTGGGCCTGCGTGCTGGGCGCGCGGCAGCCGTGGCTGCTGTGGCTGGTACCGGCGGGGCTGGTGGTGCACTTGTGCCTGTGCCCACGCTTGCGCAGTGAGGTGCGGGTTTTGCTGTGGGTGGCCCTGGCCGGCTGCCTGCTCGACAGCGTGCTGGGCCTATTGGGGGTGTTTCGCTTCGCACACGGGCCCTTGCCGTTGTGGCTGGCATTGCTGTGGCTGGTGCTGGCCAGCGGCTTGCGCCACAGCCTGGCCTGGGCCGGCCGCCCGCTCTGGCGCGCCGCGTTGCTGGGCCTGCTGGGCGGCCCCTTGGCCTACCTGGCCGGGGCCAGGGTGGCGGGCATCGAGTTGCCGTTAGGGCCTTTGCTTACCGGGCTCATCCTCGCGCCAATCTGGATGCTGGTACTGCCACTGGCCTTGCGCTTCGCGGCGAGAAGCTAGCCCAACCCCCAAAAGCTGGCACTCTCTACTTTCTTTCTTGTGGGAGCGGGCTTGCCCCGCGAACACCGGCGCAGCCGGTGCCATCCACTGGGATCGCCCCTAGGCGTCATCTTCCGCCTCAGGCGCACGAAACGCCTTGCTGTAATAGCCCGACGAGTCAAAACAGCAAACGTGCTTCTTGCCGGATGCAAGCATGTCGCATGCATCCGCAATGCGCTTTGCGCGCGTCGCGGATTGCTTGGCCGACGTCATCCAGTGAATCCAGTCCACCCGTGCGAGGGTGGTCGTACTGTCCCAAACCCGATGGGCCTCAGGCGTGGCTGCCAGGGCCTTTTGAAAATCCGCCGGGATATCAGGTTCGAGCTCCTGCTTCGCAGGCGCCAACTCCACTGTGACGGTATCTCCGATGGCCGCCTGTGCCGCTTCGAGCAACGCCGCACTGATCCGCAGCCAATGGCTCAGTTGACCATCCGGCTCCAGGGTCGCCTGGAACGGCCGCCCGTTGATCGTGCCTTCAACGCTCGTCCTTCCACGCCTCGGCAGTTTTGCACTGGCCTCTTTTGGCAGTATCACGAACGCCCACGAGGAATCGTCGCCGGGCTTTGCCGGGCGACGAAGCGTTGCTTCGAAGCGGGATGTCGCATCGGTTGCTGGCATTGCAACGCCTCCTATCACGACGCTACGTTCAGGGGTTTGCCCGCCATGGCGAGGAACCTGAAGTAAAGGTTAAACTGCTTCGCTAGTCACTCCCTCTCACCAGGAAAAAACAGTGCCCCAACCTGACGATCGTGCATCTTTGGCCGCATTTGCCCTAGAAAGCCCCGCCCCGCTTTATGCAAGAGTCAAAGACATCATCCTTCAACAGATCCGCACCGGCGTCTGGGGCCCCAACTTCAAGCTGCCCTCCGAGAGTGAGCTCTTCAACCAGCTGGGCGTCAGCCGGATGACCATCAACCGGGCCTTGCGCGAACTCACCATCGAAGGCGTGCTGGTGCGCCTGCAAGGCGTAGGCACTTTCGTGGCAGAGGTCAAAGGGCATGCCGCACTGTTTCAGATTCACGACATCGCCGAGGAAATCACCAAGCGTGGACACCTGCATCGCAGCGAAGTGGTCCGGCTCGAGGCGCTTGCAGAGCCGCTCCCCGCTTCGCTGCTGTTCTCCCTGGATGAGGTCGAGAATCTGTTCCACTCGGTGCTGGTGCACTACGAAAACGAAATTCCAGTGCAAATCGAGGAACGCTTCGTCAATGCCGACATCGCACCCGATTATCTCAAGCAGGATTTCACCCGTATCACGCCGTTTGCCTACCTGATCCAACTCGCGCCGCTGACCGAAGCCGAGCACATGGTGGAGGCCATCCAGGCAACACCCGCGGAGTGCAAACTGCTGCACATCAAACGCACCGACCCTTGTCTTCTCATCCGGCGCCGCAGCTGGTCGGGTAAAAGGCAAGTTGGCTGCGCTCGGCTGATCTATCCAGGCTCGCGCTACCGCTTGGAAGGCCGTTTCGGCCAGTAACCGCGCTTTCCTCCGGCAGGGTCATCGACTGAGCTTGGTCGATGACCGCGTGCGCATCGCGCTAGGCATCGATCAAAATTTTTTTTGACCTTCCGTCGTCAAACCCCGCTTTTCGCTCCTCTTTGACCGCGCTCTATTCAGTCGCAAGCTGCTGAAAACAAAGCCAATTCTTTTTTCTCCCGACGCAGATGAAACCTTTCACCTGGCATCAGACACGTTGGTGCGCCTCATGTTGTATATACAGGTTGATATATGCTTGTATGTATAAGACTTAACAACACCCACCTCTGCACTGCATTCATAAGAAGGAAACCGCCATGAAAGCTTCCCGATTCCGTGACACCGAAATCCGCGCCCCGCGTGGCAACAAGCTGACGGCCAAAAGCTGGCTGACCGAAGCGCCGCTGCGCATGCTGATGAACAACCTCGACCCGCAGGTCGCCGAAAACCCCAAAGAACTGGTGGTGTACGGCGGCATCGGCCGCGCCGCGCGCAACTGGGCCTGCTACGACAAGATCGTCGAGAGCCTGACCCACCTCAACGACGACGAAACCCT